>JAQUXV010000211.1 GCA_028692205.1 Eubacteriales bacterium | reverse complement strand
TGAAGGAACGCTCGTGGCAGCTGGCGGGCACGCTGTCCGGCGGCGAACAGCAGATGCTGGCCGTGGGCCGCGCCCTGATGGCCCGCCCGAAGCTGCTGATGATGGACGAACCCTCGCTGGGGCTTGCGCCGCTGGTGGTGAAGGACATTTTCGGCATCATCCGGCAGCTGAGCGAGCAGGGGATCACCATCCTGCTGATCGAACAGAACGCCAACGCCGCGCTGCATGCGGCGCACTACGGTTATGTGCTGCAAACCGGCAACATCACCATGCAGGATACGGGCGAGGCGCTGCTGAACAACCAGAGCGTGCGGGAAGCCTATCTGGGCCATAAAAGCAAACAGTAAGGCACCCCGCAAGGGCGGGAAGAAGGCGTTTTCCGCAGACGTCGGCGCAGCGGGGCAACTGCAAAGTCCTGTTAAACTGGGCTTTTCAGCCTCCCAAACGTGTACCGTCCGAATACGTACCGGCAACTGAAACGTGATCGTAGCCGCGCCTCCCGAACCGCTGCAACGGGCCGGGAGGCGCGCGTGTAAAGCCGCGCTTGCCAGGCGGCTTGAAACCGGGTTGTGAAGCGCCTTCCGATGAGATTAACGTTCAAACCACTCCGGGCGATATCTTCGACGGAGGATAACGCAACGCCCCCTGCACAGCGGGGGCGAACAATGGTCTGAACACGCAAGGGCGCGTGCCGTGAAAGCGGCTTGCGCCCTTGCTTTTTGGCATTTGACATCCCTCTGCGGGGGCCTTATAATAAAGCGCAGGAGCATAGGCTTTTGCGGAAGAGCGAGGATAATCGATGAACTTCGTAGTAAAAGGCAATTTGTGTTACAGCAATTGCCCGTCATGTTTAACGACGCTCCCAAACGGGTATTTAGTATTTGCGGACGGTGTGTGCGCAGGTGTTTTTAGCGAACTCCCGCAGCAATACGCCGGTCTGCCGTTGGCGGATTACGGCGACGCGCTGATTTTACCCGGTTTTACCGATTTGCATCTCCATGCCCCGCAGTTTGCCTACCGCGGACTGGGTATGGATTTGGAACTGATTGAATGGCTGAACGAACGGGCCTTTCCCGAAGAAAGCAAGTATGCGGATATGGCCTATGCCGAAAGGGCGTACGACCTGTTTGTGGACGCGATGCGGAAAAGCGTCACCACGCGGTTTTGCTGTTTTGCCACGGTACACGCGCCCGCAACGCTGATGCTGATGGAAAAACTGGAGGCCGCCGGCCTGCGCGGATACGTAGGCAAGGTGAGCATGGACCGCAACGCGCCGGAATCGCTGTGCGAATGCGAACAGGCGGCTGGCGACTGTGAAAACTGGCTGGCCGAAGCCAGCCGCCGGTTTACAAGGGTGAAACCTATGGTGACTCCGAGGTTCATCCCTTCCTGTACGAATGGCTTGATGGAAAAGCTCTCGGCGCTGGCGAAGCGCTACGGTGCGCCGCTGCAGAGCCATCTTTCCGAAAACCGCTCGGAGATCGAATGGGTGAGGGAGCTTTGTCCGGAAGCGAAGAGCTACGCCGACGCGTACGACCGTTTCGGGATGCTTTCGCCCCGTACGGTAATGGCGCACGTGGTATACCCTGAAGACGATGAAATGAAACTGCTGGCCGAACGCGGCGTAACCGTGGCGCACTGCCCGGCCAGCAACATGAATATCCGCTCCGGCATCGCGCCGGTGCGAAGGCTGATGAACGCGGGCGTGAAGGTGGGGCTGGGCACGGATGTTGCCGGAGGCCAGACCATCGACCTGATGCGGGCGGTAACCGACGCCGTTCAAGTGAGTAAACTTTACTGGCGGCTGCTGAACCAGCAGGATAAAGCGCTTACGCTTGCCGAAGCCTTCTACATGGGCACCAAAGGCGGCGGAGCGTTCTTCGGCAAGGTGGGGAGCTTCGAGGCGGGCTACGAATTCGACGCCGTCGTGCTGGACGATTCCGGCCTGCCACACCCGCAGGAGTTAACGGTTAAAGAGCGCGTGGAACGCGCCATGTACCTTTCCGGCGATTGTAAGCTGGTGCAGAAATACGTTGCCGGAGAACCGATATTGAACACCGCAGGGAAACGATAAAGGAGGAAACCCTTCATGGGCGTGAGGGAAAGCATCAAGCGTGTGGATGCGTACGATAAGGTAACGGGCGCGGCGAAATACACCGCCGACCTGATGCCTAACGGCGCGCTGGTTGCGAAAGTGGTGCGCAGCACCATCGCAAACGGCAAAGTACTGTCCTTTGACCTGAGCGAAGCGCTGAAGGTGAAGGGCGTTGTGAAAATCGTAACCTGTTTTGACGTGCCGGACATTCAGTTCGCCACAGCCGGGCACCCCTATGTGCTGGACAGGACCAAGGGAGACGTGTACGACCGTAAGATTCTGAATCAACGTGTGCGCGTATACGGCGATGATATCGCCGCCGTGGTAGCCGTGGACGACGTGGCCGCCAGCCGCGCCGCGCGCCTTGTGAAAGTGGAATACGAGGAATATCCGCCGATATTGAGCACCGAGGCGGCCATGGCGCCGGATGCGATCCCCCTGCACCCGGACGTGAAGGAAACCAATTTGGTCGGCCATAACGGTTATGTGATCGGCGAAGGCACCTATGCGGAGGCGAAGGCCGCGGAACCGGGACTGATCGAGCTGGAAGGCGAGTACGGCACCCAGACGGTGCAGCATTGCCATCTGGAGCCCGCCCAATCCTACGCGTATATGGAAAACGGCCGCATTACCGTGGTCACCTCCACGCAGATCCCGCACATTGTGCGCCGCGTGGTGGGGCAGGCGCTGGGCGTGCCGTGGGCGCAGATTCGGGTGATCAAGCCCTACATTGGCGGCGGTTTTGGCAATAAGCAGGACGTGCTGTACGAACCGCTGAACGCCTTCCTCTGCCAGCAGGTGGGCGGACGGTTGGTAAAAATGGAACTGACCCGGGAGGAGACTACGGCCTGCACGCGTGTGCGCCATGCCATCCACGCGAAGGTGAAAGCCCTCGCCCGGCCGGACGGCACGCTGGTTGCCCGAAAGATTGAGGCGTTCAGCGATCAGGGTGGCTACGCGTCGCATGGGCACTCCATCTGCGCTAACACCGTCACCATGTTCAAACAGCTGTACCACGACCAGAAGGTGACCGAGGGCGACGGCTATACCATCTACACCAACCACACCACCGCGGGCGCCATGCGCGCCTACGGCATTCCGCAGGCCAGCTTTATTACCGAATGCCTGATGGAGGACCTGGCCCTGAAACTGGGGATGGAGCCGCTGGAATTCCGCCTGAAAAACGTAATACCGGAGGGGTATGTAGACCCCGGCACCGGCATTACCGCCTACACCAACGGTATCCGGGAGTGTATTGCGAAAGGCCGTAAGCTGTTCGATTGGGATAAAAAGCGCGCCGAATACGCACATGAGACCGGCGATGTCCGCCGGGGCGTGGGCATGGCGCTGTTCACCTACAAGACGGGCGTATATCCCATCTCGCTGGAAGTGGCCAACTGCCGCATGTTTTTGAACGAGGACGGTTCTGTAAGCCTGCAGATGGGCGCGACCGAGATCGGGCAGGGCGCGGACACCGTATTTACGCAGATGGCCGCGCAGGCCACGGGCATCACCGAAAAGAACATCCACATCGTATCCACACAGGATACCGACGTTTCGCCGTTCGACCTGGGCGCGTACGCTTCCCGCCAGACCTATGTAAGCGGAAAGGCGGCCAGAAAAACCGGAGAACTGTTAAAGAAGCGGATATTGGACTATGCCGCCTTCAAGCTGGAAAAACCGGCGGAAGAACTGGACATCGAAAACGACAATATCATTCTTAAAGACAGCCGGGAGCCGCTTTGGGCGATAAGCGAGCTGGCCGTGGAAGCCCAGTACAGCCGCGACCGTGCCGAGCGTATTTTTGCCGAGTGCAGCATCGACTGCAAGGAGAACACCATTTCCACCGGCGTGGGTTTCGCCGAGGTGGAGGTGGACATTCCCGTCGGCAAGGTGACGGTGAAACGGCTGCTGAACATCCACGACAGCGGCGTCATCATCAACCCCAAGCTGGCCGAAGGGCAGGTGCAGGGCGGCATGAGCATGAGCATGGGCTACGCCCTCTCCGAGGAGTTGCTCTACAACGATAAGGGCCGCCCCCTGAACGACAATCTGCTGGATTACAAAATCCCTACGGCGATGGATCAGCCCGATCTGGAAACGGGGTTTGTGGAGCTGGAGGACCCCTCCGGCCCCTACGGCAACAAATCGCTGGGCGAGCCGCCCACTATTGCCCCGGCCCCCGCCATCCGCAACGCGATTCTGCAGGCGACAGGCGTGCATTTCAACACCCTGCCCATGAGCCCGCAGAAGCTGGTGGAGGGCTTTGTGAAAGCCGGACTGATCAAGGAGGTCGGCAAAGATGTATGACATCGAAAAATACTATCAGGCGACCGACGTGCAGGACGCGGTTCGCGCCCTGAGCGAGGACGAGCGCGCGGTCGTCATTTCCGGCGGCAGCGACGTGCTGATTGAAATTCGGGAAGGCAAGCTGGCCGGATGCTCGCTGGTGAGCATCCACGGTATCGAGGCGCTTCAGGGCGTGGAGCAGACCGCCGACGGCGAGGTCATCATCCGCTCGGCAACCTCGTTCAGCCACATCGCCAACGACCCGATCATTTTGAAAACCATGCCGATGCTGGCCTATGCGGTGGATCAGGTGGGCGGGCCGCAAATCCGCAACATCGGCACCATCGGCGGCAACGTATGCAACGGCGTTACCAGCGCCGACAGCGCCAGTTCCCTGTGGGCGCTCAACGCCACGCTGGAGCTGACAGGCAAAGACGGCACGCGCAGGGTACCCATCCGGGAGTTTTACACCGGCCCGGGCAAAACCGTACGCAGGCACGACGAGGTGCTGGTGGCGATTCACATTGCCAAAGCGGATTACGAGGATTTCGGCGGCTGCTACATAAAATATGGTAAGCGCAACGCCATGGAAATCGCCACTCTCGGGTGCGCGGCCATGGTGAAGCTTTCGGACGATCAAAAGTCCATTGCTGAGCTGCGGTTAGCCTACGGCGTAGCCGCGCCGACCCCCATGCGCTGCGTGGAAACGGAAGCCGCCGTGAAAGGCGCGACGATTAACGCGGCGCTGTTCGAGCGGATTGCCGCGGGCGCGATGACCGAAGTGAAGCCCCGCACCAGCTGGCGTGCCAGCAAGGAGTTCCGCCTGCAGCTGGTGAGCGAGTTAAGCAAGCGCGCGGTAAAACAGGCAATACGCAACGCGGGAGGCGAAACCGATGTATAAAACGCTGAACATGACCGTGAACGGCAGCGAGGTCAGCATCCCCGTGGACGAGCGGGAAAGCCTGCTGGATGCGCTGCGCAACCGGCTGGGGCTGACAAGCGTCAAAAAAGGCTGCG
>JAQUXV010000007.1 GCA_028692205.1 Eubacteriales bacterium | reverse complement strand
GCGCGTAGGCCAGCGCCGTCGCTTTGGCCCAGTAGAATCCGCGTTCCAGCAAGAGATCGTTGCATTCGAACTCCACGCGCCCCTTGTTCAACTTCATATGCAGTCCCCCTTGTCGTATTGGGCAAACTCTGACGAACCCGTAATATGCCTGTGGCGATGATCATGGGAGGCAAGTCCCGGTTATGGCTTTTTGATCCTATCGTCGCTCTGGCTCCGTGTCCGGCTTTTGCCCTGTAAATAGAGCAGGGCACCCGGCCCGCTCGCGGAAGCATTCGCCGCCGCGAAGGAAACCGGATTATTCTCCCTGCGTAATCTCCACGGTGGCTTCCTCCTGATCGAACCGTACGGTGATCCGGGTTACAACGCCTTCGTTCACAACGGTTACCGGCTGATCCGTTTCCACCGTACAGGGCTTTTCGGAATAGACGAAGTAGGTGAAACGCTCACCCGGAACACCCTTTAACCGCAGGTTTAATTTGCCGGGAGCGCGTTCGTACCCCGTTACGCTTACGGCATCCATGCTCACGTGGCGGTCGGAAGCGATCAGCGTCGGGGCGTTGTCGTCCAGCGGCGTGAGCGCGCATACTTGCACATGGCCGATCGGCAGCGCCTTGAGCGAGACGCTTTCGGTAACGACCCCCAGAAAGCGGTTTTCCCAGAAGTCAAAAGCGGCGTAACGATAGGCCGGGTTCAGGCCGACATCCTCAAACGCGACCGTACGCTGCGCAAGTGGAGACAGGGCTGTGCGCAGCACAACGGTCCACCGCCGGTCGCCCCCGCAGAAGTGCGTCGCCCAGAAAGTGCCGAAGGCAGCGCCTTCTTTGCCGGAAATATACTCCGAAATTTCCTCAGCTGTAAGCTTCGGGTTTTCGGACCAGCAGAAGGCCGGAGTGGAGTAATCGATAGGCCCTGTTTCGCCCGTGGCAACGTCCAGCGCGGGCAGGGTTTTCTTGATCATTTCCATGCGCGGCTCGTCGTAGCATTCCAGAGGATCGCTCAGCATGTACAGCTCGCCTGTGAGGCTGATGAAGGAAAGCAGCATCCGGCCCCATTCCAGCTCCGTACGCATGCAAACGTGGTCCGGATCCAGCGTAAACAGGATTCGGTGCGCGAAAAAACAGCGCGCGGATTCGGTGATCTGCATGTGGATATGTTCCCACTCCGGCGTGGCGTCCGTGCCCACGCGGCACGCGTCCGCAATGCCGACTGCCTGTGTAAGAATGCCCCAGCAGGACAGCAGATACGTCTCCTCGCCGATTCCCTGCCGCACGCATTCCAAAAAGTGCCGAAAGCGTTTGTCCGCTTCTTCGTCGGTCATCAGGCCGCGCCGAACGCACTCCTGCATACCGTCGAAGCAAAGGTGCCGGATGGCGTCCGTTTTAAAATACGAATACCCGTATTCCCGCAGCCCCTGATAATAGGGGAGTACGTGCTCCCGCAGCACCTCGTCGGTGCAGGTCAGGATGTATTCCACACAATAACCGGTAAACGCTTTGCCATCCTCCGTCGCGCAGATGCCCGTTTCGGCGGCTTCTTCGTTGGTTACGATGGCGTTGGTCCAGATGGCGGGCTCCAGCCCGTGGCTGCGGATACTTTGGGTAATCTCCTCATGCCCGCCCGGAAATTTATCGTTGGTGGTCAGCCAGGATTCGCAAACCTTCGCGTCCTTCGCCGGGGGAATGAGCACCTGCTGAAACCCGTCGTCAAGCTGAATATATTCCAGCCCGTAGGGCGCCAGTTCCTCCATCAGCGCGGCGGCGTCCGACACGTTGCGCTGGGTAACGTCCCGGTGATACGCCTCCCAGGAGCACCAGCCGGAAACAGCCTTTGCGTTGGGCCGACGCTTCCAGGGCGCGAAGTAGCGGTAGCCCAGATGCTGGCTGTAATAGCGGGGTCGAATCAGAAAGAAGAACGGCCGGTTTGTAAGCTCCAGCGTGAAGGAGGCTGTGGTGGAGCCGTCTTCCAGACGGGTTGTTTTCCAGCCCTGCCAGTTCCAGGGTGCTCCATACCATTCTACCATCAGATCTTCCCAAAGGCCATAAAACCCGTTTACACCGTACGGCAGGGGGCCGCCCGCCTGCGCGAGAATCGCCTCGTTGCCCTTTGCCCGGCCCGGCTTCAGGCAAACGGCTTCTTCCCGCATGTGCAGCGTAACGGTTGCCCGTGTGCCCTTTTCGGCATTCAGGTAGAACTGCTGTATCAGGGGCAGGGATTGCATGCTTCCATCCGAATGAATTCGGATTTCAGTTTTCGTCTCGCACGGCAGGGTAATGCGGATGATATTCCTGCCGCCGTAGTTTAACGTATAGCTTTGCCGGCCTTCCCTGTCATACTCTTTGCTAACCTCGGCCTGTGCCACGGGGGGAGTATTCAAAACCGGATAGGGGCGGAGATATTTTGTCATACGGTCGAACTGCCTTTCTGTTGCAAAATTCAGCGCCGGCACAGACCGGCGAACGCGAAGTGAGGGGAAAACCCAGTTAAGCGCTGAACAAACCGCTATGCGAATGCCGGGGGAAAACGCGTACGTTTCGGGCTGAAACCGAAGGAATAGCAGCGCTATTACAGGGGTTTTCTGGCCTGAGGCGGCAACGCTGTGCCCCGGAAGGCGCGAAGAGCTTTATTCGGCGCTTAGCTGACGTTGTTCGCCGCGGCGTTGCAAAGCACTCGCGGCGAAAAGCTGTACGGTTCTCGGAAGGCCATACCCGCGGCGGCCCCTATGCCGGGTTCGCCGTGGGGGGATCATTTACGCCGATTGCGGTACAGGCCATGAAGATCAACCCTTTACGGAGCCGATGGTAATGCCCGATACGAAATATTTCTGGAAGAACGGATAGATGAAGATAATGGGGATCGTGACCACAATTGTAGTGGCGGCGCGTACGGTAAGCGGCTGAAGGGTTTTCATCGCTACGGCGGCGCGTTGCTTCTCCATCATTTTCTGCAGGGCTGTCGACTGATTCAGCAAGCGGTACAGGATAATCTGCAGGTTATCCCATTTACCGTCCTTACTGTAAAGGGAAACATCAAACCAGGAGTTCCACTGGTCCACGCCCAGATAAACCGCGATACACGCCAGCATAGGAATACAGAGTGGAAGCACAATGCTGAACAGAATTCGCAGTTCCGAGCAGCCGTCCAGCCTTGCGGCCTCAAATAGCGCATCCGGAAGGTTTTGGATGTAGGAGGCGGCCAGCAGCATATAAAAGGCGCTGAAAATGGAAGGCACCCAATAGACCTGAAAGGTGTTCATATAACCGAGGCGGATCATCAGCAGGTAAGTTGGGATTAAGCCGCCGCTGAAATACATGGTGATCAGAAACAGAATGCGCATGAATTTGCGCCCGTAAAATGTGCGGCAGCTGACGATGTAGCCAAGCATCGCATTGCCGATAACGCCTGTTGTAACGCCGACCAATACGCGCAGCACCGATACCATTGCGCCTCGCAGAAGGCTGCTGTTGGAAAATACGTACTCATAATTGGACATGGTAAATTTGCGCGGCCACAGGTAGATGCCGCCTCGAACGGCATCCGTACCCTCGTTGAGGGAGATGGCAAAAATATTGATAAAAGGGTAGATCATAACAATGGTCAAAATAGTCATGAAAATCGCATTGAAAATATCAAACGCGGTGCCCGAAGGCGTTTTTTTAATATAGGATACTTTGCGCAACGTTATCGACTTCCCTTCTAGAATATGGCGGTATCCGTCGCCTTTTTACTGATGTAATTTGTAATTACAACCAGTACGAAGCCGATGATGGATTTCATCAGGCTGACCGCGGTACCCATGGAGTAATATCCCTGTTGAACACCATAACGGTATGAATAGGTATCGATAACATCCCAGTAAGGCCGCGTGGCGTCGTTGCCGATAATCAGGTGATAATCGAAGCCTGCGCTGAGAATATTGCCGATGCCCAAAATCCACAACAGTACAATGGTCGGCGCAATAGAGGGGAGCGTAATGTTCCATACCATTCCCCATCGGCCCAGACCGTCGATTGCGCCCGCCTGATAAAGCTCTTCATCAACGCCCGACATGGCGGAAAGATAAATAATGGACGACCAGCCCATGGACTTCCAAATGTTTACGATGGTGTATGTGGTCCAGTAGTATTCACCCTTCGTTAAAAAGGGGACGGCGGTTTCCGTAGCGCCGATTTGAATCAGCAGGTTGTTTAAAATACCGTCGCTGGACAACACCAGATACACCATGCTGCCCGCAACGACCCAGGAAATAAAGTGGGGGAGGTAGGATACGGTTTGGATAAATTTCTTTGCCTTTGCCTTGCCGATTTCATTGAGCATCAACGCAAACGCGATTGGCGCGGTAAAGCCGATGGTAAGGCTCAGCCCGCTCATGGCCAGCGTGTTGCGAAGCAGCATTATGATGGACGGATTGGTGATAAACTGCTTAAAATATTTCAGCCCCACAAACTCGCACTGAAATATTTCTTTGCCGGGGATGTATTTTACGAAGGCCATTAAAATTCCATACATGGGGTAATAAGCAAAAATGGCGACCCACACGATGATCGGTATGCAAAGAAGCCACAACTCCCGCTGGGTTCTGAGACTTCTTACAAAATTACCGAAGCCGCTGCTCTTCCTGGTAGAAAGAATCCGTTCCGCTGGATTTTGCACCCGCACTCATCTGCCTTATATCATATCGTCGATCCCAGTCCCGGGGGCCTTCGTGGCAACGCGCTGTGCGCCCCCGTTCGGGGCGTGGGCGATACAGGTTTGTGCTTGCTTGTGAAAACGGGAAGGCGGCCATGCTCCGCCGCCCTCCCGTCGCCTAAACAGGGGTTTACGCGCCCAGTTTCTGCATGTTCTTCTGATAATTATTCTGCATTACCTGCGTGTAGCTGTCGATGTTCGCACCTTCGACCGCCTGCTGCAGTTTGCTCCAATTTGCTTCGAAGGTTTCATCGTCCTGAGACTGCACAACCGCGGGCCAGTACTGCGTCCATGCGTCGCGGATGGCTTGCTCAATCAGCGTGGTGTCCTCGTCTTTTTCCATCAGCGTCATGGGGGAGGCGTCGAAAATGGTGCCTTTGAGGTTGGTGATCATCATCGACTTCCATTTGTTCTCATCCTGCCACATATAGTTGGGCCACACATGGCTTACGCCGTCTTCCCACATATCGAAGGTGCTGAAGAAGTTGTAGGTGTTCGTGCCCAGCAGGGCTTCCTGGTTATAGTCCCAGCTTTCGGAAATGAAAGCCTGCTTGGCAGCGTCGTCGAAACTCCAGTTACCGTTCTCGTCGATGTTCCACTCCTTGACGAGCGTGCCGGAATCCTTATTGGATTCTACGCCGTTGGGAATGCCCCAGTAGCAGAGGGCGCGTCCGGGCTGGGTAGCCTGGAAATTGATAAACTTCAGAATGCCTTCCACGTTCGTTGCTTTATCGGTAATAATGGTGTAAGCGCCGCCGGTGCGGATTTTGCCGGTCAGGTAAGCGGCCTCGGCTTCCGGGGCTTTGAATCCGACCTGGATATAGCGCTTGTTTTCGGAAACGTTGGGGTCCAGCGTCTGCCACACTTCGTGGCCCGCGTTGTAAACCGTCCACCATTGGCCGAGCGCGCCGACGATTTTCTCGTTGGAGAATTTCGCTTTCCAGTCGTCAAAGGTGTTGTTGAACGCATCGGGATCGAAAAGGCCGTCGCGATAAATCTGATTGAACCACTTCGACATGGCCTTGCCTTCTTCGGTGCGGGTCCAATAGGTGAAGGTGTTGTCGTCGGAGATTTTCCAGCCGTATTTCAAGCCCCAGAACCCAAGGAAATCCTTGATGTAGTTCTGGTCGGTATTCAGGGACAGCGCATAGCGCTTTTCGCCGTTGGGCGTCGTGGGATGCAGCGCAAGGATGGCCTTGAGCGCGGCGTAATAATCATCGGGGGTCTCGATGGCCGGGGAACCGATTTCCAGATACTCGTCGTACCGCAGGTTGGCGGCGCGGTCCGGCATGCCCATCCACTCGTTTACGCCGATCGGAATGCTCCACAGCTTGCCTTCGTTGTCCAGCAACAGCGGGTATGTATTGCCGCAAACTTCTTTAATATCCTTGCAGATCGTGTCCATGTACGGGGTTACTTCCACCGCTTTGCCCAGCTCCCTGAACTTCAGGACGGTATCGTAATCCGCATCATAGATCACCGCGGGATAAGTGTCGGAGGCCAGCATGAGGTTAATCGCTTCAATGCCGTCGCCGTCGGTGGTTTCCATGTTCAACTTCACGTTGAAGTTTTCCAGAACGTAGTTTTCCATGTTCTCGCGGCCGATTTTCTGCTCCTCGGAGGGGGCGTACTCCCCATCGGCAAGGAAGGCGGTAATCTCGATGGCCTCATCGGGGATTTCCCACCCAAAAGCGTTTACAGTGCCGGCGGTACTGTCGGAAGCCTGTTCACCAAAGCTGATAACGGGCATGGACACCAGTAACGTAAGTACCATAACCAATGCGAGAAGTCTACCAGTTTTCATAGTCATCGCTCCTTGTTCCAGATTTTTAGACGTACATGAATACCACGCAGCCGTTTATCATTTTTATAACGCGGTTGCTGCAAGGTATATTCATGTACCTATTATGATGTTTTACGGTGAAAACAAAATATAGAGATGCTATCAAAACATGGACATTTGTTGCTATTTCATTTTAAGCTTTGCGCAATGTGCCCGGGAACACAGGCTTTTCAACAGAGGGTATATCGCTATGGATTATAGCTTTTTTCTATATTCGGTAGGGGAGCAACCCATTTGTTTTCGGAACAGACGCGAGAAATACAGGGGGTCGTCATACCCCGCCGCAATGGCGATTTCCGCTACGGATTTATGCTTGTCGCGCAACATTACGCAGGTTTTTTCAATCCGGTAATTAATTAAAAATTTCTTGATGGATACACCCGTATTCTTTTTGAACATTTCGGAAAGATAGCTGCGGTTGATATTCAGTTTTTCCGCGATGCTCTCCACGCGGATGTTTTGCGAATAGCTGTTTTGAATGATCTTTGCCACGATGTTGACATAATAATCCGTATATTTCCCGCTGCCCATCAACTTTTCGGTGTCTTTTTCCGGCTTTTGGGGAACCGCGTCGTTCGGGTGGCGGAGATCGTCCATCAGGCAATAGAGAATTTTCCGGACCAGACTGCCCATTTCAAGGTAGACCGTCCATTCGTCGCTTTCATACCGGATGCCGACGTCCGTAAGCTCCGTAATGGCGGCAAAAATCTGCTGGTTTTGAAAGGGGAGAACCATGCGGTTGTATTGGAAACCGATTTTTTGCAGAATGCTTTCCGCCCTTACGCCGCAGATGCCGAGCCAGTAATACTCCCAGGGGTCCTCGGTGTCCGCCTTATAATAGGCGATTTGGTTGGGATAGATTAAAAAACAGTTGCCTGCCTGAACCTCGTAAACCGAATGGTGAAGATATAGCTTTCCCTTGCCGGACTTGATGAAGTGAACCAGATAGTGGTCGCGCACCAGCGGCCCATACTGGTAGCCCGGCGCCGTAATGTGATGGCCGGACTGCACAAAACAAAGCTCAGCGCTCCGGTTCAGGTTGAGAAAATGGACGCATTTCTGGGAATACCTTTCGTCTTCAAGCTCGTCTTCAAGCTCGTCTCCAAGCTCATCTTCAGTCTCGCCTTCCGGCAGGTTCCCGGGCTCGTTTTCGGGCTGTAAAAGCATCCTTTTCCATCTCCTTTGTCACGGCCCGGGAATACCGGCATCCCCTCCGGGGGAAGCGCCCGTTCCCCATACTCGCAGTTAGTGCATCCGCGATTTTCCGCGACGTTACTTCTTATTATAACACAAATATCCCGCCAAACGGACGCGCATTCCGCTGCACCGTGGGATATGCGCCGTTGCCCGAAAAATCACACAACGCCGGCAACTCTATGAGCGGCCGATACGCTGCATAGGGTTACCGACGTTGTGCTTTCGGATGGCCGGAACAGGCGCTGCATGAACCGGGCCAATCGGATACGTATAAAGGAATGGGTGTTGGCGGAAAGCGAAGCGGCTGCGACGCACCGCCTTTCGGAAGATCCCTTGGAATGTTCGGACGGAAGACACTCTATTGGCCGCGGAGGACTTGTTTGCGCTCCATGGTCATGCCGATATCCACCATCCGCAAGGCGCGGCCGGTAGCATCCCGCAACAACTGCCGAGCGTTCACCATGGCCTCGTCAAGAGCCATGATGCCGTTTACGGTAGTGATGACGCTGGTTTGGCCAAGGCCGTAATACCCTTCCGCACCGGGGCCCATCGCGCCGACCACGGCAACCACGGGCACGTGATATTTTTCGCAAATACGCGCAATGCCGGAGGGAACTTTGTTAAACCGAACGGATTGTCCGTCCAGCCGACCTTCGCCGGTCAGCACCAGATCCGTTTCGGGCAGCAGCGCTTCCATGCCCGAGGCTTCGATGACGGTATCGATACCGGATTGCATTTTCGCGCCCAGCAGGCATAACGCCGCGCCCACGCCGCCCGCGGCGCCCGCGCCCTGCTGGCTGCGTATCCGCAGCCCGGTTGCGTTTTCCAACAAATCTGCATAGCGCGTCATGCCTGCTTCCAGCAAAGGAGCCGTCTCGGGGGTTACGCCTTTCTGCGGGCCGTAGACAGCCGTAGCGCCGTCACCTCCCAGCAGCGGATTGGTTACGTCGCAAACGGCTACGATTTCCAAACTGTTGCGATCCGGGAGTAATTTGGACAAATCAATCTTCTCTACGGCGCACAGATCCGCACCACAGCCTGAAAGCGGCCTGCCGTCCGAAGCGAAGAACCGCGCGCCCAGCGCGCTGAGAAGGCCCATGCCGCCGTCGTTTGTGGCGCTTCCGCCCAGCCCCATCAGAATTCTGCAAGCGCCTTTGCGAACGGCGTGCAGCAGCAGTTCGCCGCTGCCGTAGGATGTGGCGCGCATAGGGTCCGGACACCCGCGCATCAGGGGAAGCCCCGATGCCTGGGCCATTTCCAGCACGGCGGTACGACCGTCGGGCAGCCAGCCGATATCGGCTGACACACGGTCGCCCATCGGTCCGGTTACCTCTACGGTCTCCCGGTGCCCGCCGCAGGCAAGCAACATCGCGTCGACCGTTCCCTCGCCGCCGTCGGCGACGGGAATGCCGCGAGTTTCGCAGCCGGGAAAACGATCGGCAACCTCGTCCCGCATGATCTGTACGATTTCGGTCGCGCTCAGCGAACCTTTATAGGAATCCGGAGCCAGGATTATCCGCACGTAATCGCCTCTTTCCTGAAGGGTTTCCGCGCTGAATATACGCGGGTGCTCACCGCCCTTCGGGGATTCCGGAGGGGCGGTGAGCGCTTGTAAACGGACGGAGGAAAGCTTTACGCTCTCGTAAAGTACATGCTGATTCCCTGACCGCCGCCGATGCACATGCTGACCATGGCGTCCCTCTTATCGGTGCGCTGCAGCTCGTAAGCCACTTTTGTCACCAGGACGCAGCCGGTTGCGCCGATGGGGTGGCCGAGCGAGATGCCGCCGCCGTAAATATTCACTTTGTCCATATCCAGCCCCAGGTCGCGCGCGACGGCGACGCTCTGGCTGGCGAAGGCTTCGTTGATTTCAAACATGTCGATATCCGTAAGGGTAAGGCCGAGCCGGGCAGCCAGCTTTTCGCTGGAAAGCTTGGGCGCATACCCCATGATGTCGGCACTGATGCCTGCGACGGCATACCCTTTGATGACCAGCATGGGCTGAAGCCCCAGCGCTTCCGCCTTCTCCCGGGACATCACCACCACGGCCGCCGCGGCGTCGTTGAGGCTGGAGGAGTTGGCGGCGGTTACGGTGCCGGTACCGTCGAAAACAAAGCAGGGTTTCAGCTTCGCCAGCTTCTCAAGGCTCTGGCCCTCCCGGGGGCCTTCGTCGGTATCGAAAACCGTTACGTTGCCTTTGCGGTCCTTCATTTCAACGGGGAGAATCTCGTCCTTAAACTTGCCGTCGCGGATTGCCTGCACGGCGCGGCGGTGGCTTTCCACGGCAAAAGCATCCTGCTCCTCCCGCGTTACGTGAAACTGCTTGGCTACGTTCTCGGCCGTGACGCCGTTGTGACTTTCGCTGATCGGCCACGTGAGGATATCGATTACGCCGTCTTCAAAGGTTTTATGTCCCATGCGCGCGCCCCAGCGCGCCTCGCGG
This sequence comes from Eubacteriales bacterium, assembly GCA_028692205.1. The sequence goes on along the minus strand of JAQUXV010000007.1, from coordinate 15,927 downwards.
ACATAGTAAGGCAGCTGCGAAATGCTTTCCGTACCGGCGGCGACCACAATATCCGCAAAGCCGGTCTGAATCTCCATCACAGCGTCCACAATGGCCTGCAGGCCGGAGCCGCATTGGCGGTTTACGGAATAGGCGGTTGTTTTTTCCGGCATTCCGGCCAACAGGCTTACGGCGCGGGCGATAAAGCCGTTTTCCGCCACCTGGCCCACCTGGCCGACGATCACTTCGTCCACCTGCTCGGGGTTGAGACTCGCGCGGCGCACCGCCTCCCGAACCACCATCGCACCCAGATCAATAGCGCGCTTATCCTTCAGGCTGCCGCCGTAGCTGGCGATGGGTGTGCGGGCTGCGCTGACGATGACACATTCTTTCAAATTCATAATCCCTCTCCTTATTCTATCCGTTCTCAGACGATCATGCCGCCGCCGACGTTGATGACTTCGGACGTTACATAAGCGGCTTCGTCGGAAGCCAGAAACGCCACCATGTTGCCGACGTCCGAAGGCTTACCGGCGTACCCCATCGGGATGCGGGAAAGCATGCTTTCCCACGCTGCGCCGTCTTTAACCTCTTTCAGCTTAAGCGTCATATCCGTCTCGATAAAGCCGGGGCAGATGATGTTGCAGGTAATGCCTTTGCGGGCGTTTTCCCGGGCGGCGGACTTAGTAAGGCCGACGATACCGGCCTTGGAGGCCGCGTAGTTTGCCTGCCCGATATTGCCCAGCCAGCTTCCGGAAGAAATGTTGATAATGCGGCCGTATTCTTTTTCCCGCATGTATTTGATCGCTTCCTGCGTGCCGTAGAAAGTGCCGTTCAGATTGACGTTGATCACCGCGTCCCAGTTTTCCTTGGGCATTTTGTGGAGCATCCCGTCTCGGTTGATACCGGCGTTGTTCACCATAATATCCAGTGTGCCGTAGGTGTCGACGGCAAACTTCACGAGGGCCGCCACCTCTTCCTGCACGGTCATATTCACGCAGTAGTAGCATGCGGTGCCGCCCGCGTTTTCAATTTCCGCAACGGCTTCCTGCGCCGGCAGCATATCCGCGATCACGACTCTGGCGCCTTCTTCCGCCAGCTTCATGGCGATTCCCTTGCCAAGCCCGCGGCTGGCGCCTGTGACGATGGCAACTTTGTTTTCCAAGCGCATGATATTCCCTCTCAATCATTCGATAATATTGGATCAGTCGGAAAATAATAGCGCAAAATTTGCGTTGTTATTTTCTCAATTGACCTCTGCGCAAATTATATCAATCCTTGACAAATTTGAATATAGGCAAATAAAACAAAATACAAAACAAAATTATGTACATAATGAACATTGACAGAAAAGAAATTTATCATTATAGTCAGGGTGATTGATTTACCGAAACGTTTAATAACGCAAAATTTGCGCAATGAAGAAAAATATTTGCGTAAATATGCGTAAAAGGAAAAAGCCAACCTATTTAATTTGCGCTCCAACTATGGTATATCTCTATTATGAAAGAGTATTACCGGAAAGGCTGGTACGTAATAATGAAAAAGAAGAAAATTTCCATCACCCAAATCGCAAACGATCTTGGTATTGCCCCTTCCACCGTATCCAGAGCGCTGAACGATCTGCCCGGCGTGGGGGAAGAACTGCGTGCCCAAATTAAAACTTACACGCAGCAATCCGGCTATTTTGATAAAACCATGAAGTCCGCCTCCGGCAAGAAGCTGAATATCATCGCGATGATCGTGGGCGATATTCGCAATCCGTTTTACGCCGATCTGGTTTTTAACGTGCAAAAAGAGCTGAACAAACACGGCTACCTGCTGAGCGTCTTTAACAGTGAGTACGACGAAAAAGAAGAATTGAACTATATGCGGATCGCGGAGCTGTTCAATTTCTCCGGCATCATCCAGGTAACCGTCACCACGGAGCAGATGAGCAACGAGCTGAAAAACCTGTCCATCCCCGTCGTGATGGTGAACCGCATGATCAGTTCTTTCGAAACGGACGTTGTGCTGCTGGATAACTATGAAGCCGGCTATATCGCCACGCGCTATCTGGTGGAACTGGGGCACTCCCGGATCGGGTTCCTTCTGGGGCAGAAAGAATCCTCATCCTCCAGACAACGGTACGACGGCTATTTGCAGGCGATGAAAAACTACAATCTGGAAGTTGACGAGCGCGACATCCTTCAGGGTGACCTGACGATGGAAACGGCTTACGCGCTGGCCAAGGACTTTGTTGTGGACATCAAGGACCGTCCAACCGCGATGATTATTTCCAACGACCTTGCGGCGCACGGTTTTATGACCTGCTGTCAGGAGGCGGGAGTTGAAATCCCGAAAATGTTGTCCGTTGTCAGCTTCGACAACATTCGTTTCTCCTCGGCCGGCAGCATACCTCTAACGACAATCGACCCGCATGTGAGCGATATGGGCCGAATTGCAGCCAACCTGATGGTTGAACGCATAAAGAATCCGAATAAAGAAAAGGAGCGTGTAATCCTGAACCCGATTCTGCTGGAACGCAAATCCACCACGCCGTTCCGGGAAACCAAGCGGGACTGAACCTGACGGCAGCTATGGTGGAGGTGAAAAGTCGCAAACGATACGGAGGGATGATGGTGTTTTCCCTGAACGCTTTCAGCCTGAAAGGAAAGAAAGCTATTATAACCGGAGGCACAAGGGGTTTGTGCCTGCAAATTGCACAGGCATACCATGATTTGGGTGCGGAAGTCGTACTGTGGGGGCGGTCGGCAGCCGGGCCGGAGATAGCGGCCAAGATGAGCAGCGACGAAGCGCCGGTGTGGTGCGTAACCTGCGATCTTGAAAAAAGCGGGCAGATACAGGGCGGCGTGGAAGAAAGCCTGAAACTGCTCGGCGGCCGAATTGACATTCTGGTGAATGGGGCGGGCGTCCAGTACCGCGCACCGGCGCTGGAGTTCCCGGAAGAGCAGTGGAGAAAGATCCTTGAGCTGAACCTGACGTCGATGTTCCTTGTCTCACAGCATGTGGGACGCATCATGTGCGGTCAGGGGTACGGGCGTATCATCAATATTGCTTCCATGTGCTCGTTCTTTGGTAGTGTGCTTATTTCCGCATACTCCGCAAGCAAAGGCGGCGTAGCGCAGCTTACCAAAGCGCTTTCGAATGAATGGGCCGGGTTGGGCGTTAACGTGAACGCCATTGCGCCCGGTTATATGGAAACCGAGCTTACGCGCAGCATCAAGGAAACCAATCCTGCTCATTATGCAGAGATCACGTCAAGAATTCCGAAAGGACGGTGGGGGAAACCGGAGGACATGCAGGGGCTTGCCGCATTCTTGGCTTCAGACGCATCGGAATACGTATCCGGTGCGATTATCCCTCTTGACGGCGGTTATCTGGGAAAATAAGCACGGAGGAAATGATATGGATTTCAGTATTGTTTTACAAGCAATTGCCAACGGCATTATGATCGGCGGCATCTATTCGCTGATCGGTATGTCGCTGACGATCATCTTCGGCGTTATGAAAGTCATCAACTTCTGCCAGGGCGAGCTGTTGATGCTAGGCATGTACTGCACCTACGTTCTCAACAGCAATTTCGGCATCGATCCGTTTCTGGCAATCCCCATTGTTGCGCTGATCATGTTCCTGTTCGGCTTCTTCCTGCAAGCCACGCTGATTACCCGTTCCATCCGCGCGGAGGACGACGATACGAACGTTCTGTTCCTTACGGCGGGCTTCGGCGTACTGTTCAGCAGCGGCGCACAGGTGATTTTCGGCACGAACTACCGCAGCGTGGACAGCGCCTTTGCGAACCAGACGCTGCAGCTTGGCAATTCGCTGCTGAGTACGAATAAGGTAATCAGCTTCGGCATTCTGATTTTGCTGACGTCGCTCTTGTTCCTTTTTCTAAAAAAGACCACCATCGGCAAGCAGATTCGCGCCACCTCGCAAAACCGGATCGGCGCCAGCGTTTGCGGGATTAAGGCGAAAACGGTGTACGCCTGCACCTACGGCCTGGGCGCGGCGATTGCCGGCGTGGCCGGGGCGTGCCTGATGACGTACTATTATGTATTCCCCAACGTAGGCAACATCTATGGCACCCGCTCCTTTATCGTGGTGACGATCGGCACGCTGGGCAACATCATCGGCGGTTTCTTCGGCGGGTTAATCCTCGGCTGTATGGAAACGGTCGGCGCACTGGTTGTTGGTTCCGCATACAAAGAAACGCTTGTTTACATCTGCTTTGTTGTGATCCTTGTCGTCAAACAGCGGATTCAGGCAACAAGGAGGGCATAAGCATAATGAAAAAGTACCTAAAACAACTGAACAGCATGACGCTTGTGATGATCGCTCTTTTTATCGTCGGGCTGCTGCTGCCGGTTTTTATTCAGAAATCGTATATGCTGTCGATCCTGGTGATGACGGTTTATGTGGCGGGCTGTTCCCTTGCGTGGAGCATCCTCGGCGGCATGGTCGGCCAGGTATCGCTGGGCCACGGCGCATTTGCCGCTATCGGCGCGTATATCGGCACCATTTTCGTAACGTACATGAACGTATCCCCCTGGATTGCGATGGGCGTTGCGTTTGTGGTGGTCGGCGGGACGATCGCGCTGCTGATGTTCCCCTGCTTCGGGTTGAAAGGGGCGTATTTCTCGCTGACGACCATCGCGTTTGGCGAAGCGTTCCGCAATATTTTTACGAACTGGGAGTTTGTCGGCGCGGGACAGGGCATGATGCTGCCGTTGGTGCGTGCCAAGGACGAATCGCTGCTGATGCTGGCGTTCCGCTCGAAAGCTTCCTACTACTATGTAGGGTTGTTCCTGCTGGTGCTCTTCTACCTGATTGTGAAGCTGATCGACAGCTCCAAACTGGGCTATGCGCTCAAAACGATCCGCGAGGATGAAGGCACCGCGGAGGCGATCGGCATCAAGCCGATCAAATACAAGGTGATCGCTACGTTCATCAGCGCGGGCATGGTTGCCGTAATGGGCGTGTTCTACGCAACATACATCCGCTATATCAACCCCGAACTGATGATGATGAACAAATCGCTGGAGTTCGTGCTGCCCGCGGTTATCGGCGGGATCAGTACGGTGGAAGGGCCGGTAATCGGCGCGCTGATTATCGTGCCGCTGTCCCAGTACCTGAACTCGCTTCTGGGCAGCAAGCTGCCCGGCTCAAACCTGGTTGTATACGCGATGATTTTGATCGGGGTTGTGCTTTTCAGGCCGACCGGGCTTCTTGGCTGGTGGAAAGAACGCCAGCAGAAAATGAAAATCTACGCCGAGAAAAAAGCGTTTGAGCGGTTGAAGAAAGGAGCTTGAGCCATGGACAACATTCTGGAGATATCCGGATTGAGCAAGTCGTTTCGTGGACTGCGTGCCGTCAATGACGTAAGCTTCACGGTACAAAAAGGCTCAATCACAGGGATGATCGGTTCCAACGGCGCGGGCAAGACGACGGTGTTCAATATGATCAGCGGCGTTCTGGTTCCGACGGAGGGGAAAATCGTTTACAAAGATCAGGACATTACCGGAAAACCATCCTATTGTTATTCCAGCATGGGCATTGCCCGGACATTCCAGATTATGAAGCCGCTGCGGCACATGTCGGTGCTGGACAACGTAATCTCCGGCGCCCTGTACGGCAGAAAGAACTATAAAAGCGCGAAGGAAGCAAGAGAATTTGCCGAAGAAATTCTGCAGTTTACCGATTTGTACGAGCGCCGGAACTGGCTGCCGGGCGAAATGGGCACGCCTTTCAAAAAGCGGCTGGAGGTGGCCCGCGCGCTGGCGACGGACCCGGACCTGCTGCTGCTGGACGAAGTGATGGCCGGTTTGAACACCACCGAGACGGACGAGGCGATCGAGCTGTTCCGCCGTATCAATGAAAAAGGCACGACGATCCTGCTGATTGAGCATATCATGCACGCTGTGGCGAACCTGTGCGAAAAGGTCGTCGTAATGCACCACGGCGACAAGGTTGTCGAAGGCACCCCCGAACAGGTGATGAACGACCCGTATGTCATCGAAATTTACCTTGGCAAGGGGGATGAACACTGATGGCGGACAAGTTCTTTGAGGTTAAAGACCTCGAAGTGAAATACGGCGATATTCAGGTGATCTGGAAAGAAAGCTTTTACCTCGACAAGGGCGAGATCATCGCGATTGTCGGCTCCAACGGCGCGGGTAAAAGCTCGACAGTCGGCGCCTGCTGCGGCCTCATCAATCCGAGCGGCGGCAGCATCAAAATCAACGGCATCGAGATGACCGGGCAAATCCCCCGTAAATTTATCGATCAGGGAATCATTCTGGTGCCGGAAGGCCGCCAGCTGTTCCCCGAAATGTCGGTGCTGGAAAATCTGGAGATGGGCTGCTCCAGTAAAGAAGCCCGGGCAAAGAAAAAGGAGACGCTGGAGAAGGTGTATTCCTGGTTCCCGGTGCTGAAAGAACGCGCAAAGCAGATGGCGGGCTGCCTTTCCGGCGGCGAGCAGCAGATGGTCGCGTTCTCCCGCGGCATGATGCAGCTGCCAAAGCTGTTGATTATGGACGAGCCTTCCCTGGGCCTGGCGCCGAACATTGTGGACAGTATTTTTGAAATTTCCCGGCAGATTTCGCAGGAAACCGGCCTCGCCATCATCCTGGTGGAGCAGGATGTGCGCAAGGCTTTGAAAATCGCCAACCGCGGCTATGTGATCGAGAATGGTCACATCACGATCCAGGGCTCGTCTTCGGAGTTGCTGAACAACCCGGAGATCAAGAAAGCCTACCTTGGTTTCTGATTATTTGCAGTTTGGAAAACTGCGAGTATAAAAAAGAATGGAGATGTTAGGATGAAAAAGGTTCTCGCGTTACTTCTGGTACTTGCTCTGATGCTCCCCGTGATGGCTTTTGCCGAAACGGCGGCGGACAAAACGTACACCATCGGCGGTCTTTATCCCCTCACCGGGTCGGCTGCCAGCTCCGGCAAAACGATGCAGTACGGCATCGATTTCGCCATCAAGCGTATCAATGATGCCGGCGGCATCAACGGATACAAGCTCGAAGTCGTCTGGGGCGACACGCAGGGTGATGCGGCCGTGGCCGTAACCGAAGCGGACAACCTGATTTCCGAGAAGAACGTCGATATCGTTATGGGCTGCTACCAGTCCGGCGTTACGCTGACCGCGGAAGCCGTAGGCGAGCAGTACGGCTGCCCCTTCATTACGGCGAATGCAACGTCCGAAGCGCTTACGGCGCAGGGCTACGAGTATTTCTTCCGCCTGGCGCCCACCAACATGATGTTCCTGCGCGACATGGTGCAGTTCTGCCGTAATTACAGCGACGAGAAGGGGCTGGACCTCAAGACCGCCGCGATCTGTGTGGACAACACCGAAGTCGGCCAGCAGACCATCAACTACGCCAAGTATTGGGCCGCCGAAAACAACATTGAGATCGTCGGCGTCGTTACCCATCCCTCCGGCGCTGCGGACCTGTCCTCCGAAGTGCTGCAGCTGAAGAACTACAACGCCGATATCCTGATTGCCGACCAGTATGTTTCCGACGCGATTCTGCTGACGAACACGATGATCGAACAGGGTTACAAACCGGGCATTATGATCGTCAAGGCCAACGGCTACACCGAGGCCGATTATGTATCCGCGATGGGCAACAAGCTCAACGGCATCATGATGGCGACCGAGTTTATCGAAGGCGCGAAGGGCGCGGAAATCTCCGACGCTTTCAAGGCCTTCTCCGGCGAAGCCATGAACGGCCATTCCGCCGAGGCGTTCACGGTTGTGTATACGATCGCGGAAGCGCTGTACAACATCACCAGCCGTGGGGAAGAAGTAACCCGCGACGCCATGAGGGATGAACTGGCTTCGATCTCCATCAAAGACAAATTCTTTGACGGAACTGAAATCATCATGCCTTACGATGTGATCGAGTTCTGCGAATCCACAACCCTGATGGACACCGAATACCTGCACACCAACCTGGCCGGCTGCCTGACCATCGCGCAGTACCAGGACGGCAAGCTGTACGCGGTGTATCCCGCTTCGGCCGCGCAGAAGGAAGTTCTCTACCCGGCTACCTTCGAATAAACAACTGAACCGCAAAACAGGGGGCGTTTCAGAGTTCATGAAACGCCCCCGCTTCGACCATCCGGGCAGCCGACCGGAGCGGCGGTGCTGCCCGATGCCGGTAGGCGGACGAGCACGCCCCGGCAGACAGGCGGATGATTGTGGCAGCCGGAACGTTCCGGATTCGGCTGAAACGAATTCGTACCGGGTCGCCATTATTAACAATGTAGGAGACAAACATGAAGAAGCCAGAATTGATCAATGCGAAACAGGCAGTGGATTACATTGCGGACGGTTCGACCCTGTGCACTATCGGCATGACGTTGATTTCCGCCAGCGAGACGATTTTGAAGGAGATCGAAAGACGCTTTTTAGCGGAAGGCCGTCCCAATCAGTTAACCTACGTTCATACCTGCGGTCAGGCATCCATGAAAATGCCCGGCGGAATGACGCATCTGGCTCATGAAGGATTACTGAAACGAGTGATCGGCGGCCATTGGGGCCAGTCTCCCATGATGATGGACTTAATTTCCAACAATCAGGTTGAGGCTTTCAACCTGCCGCAGGGCCAGATGGCGAACATGTTCCACAGCATGGCGCTTCGCGAGCCCGGCAAGCTGAGCAAAATCGGCATCGGAACCTTTGTTGATCCGCGCATTGAGGGCGGAAAGATGAACCAGCGAACCAAAGACTGCGGGGACGAGGTCGTCGCCATTGTGGAAATAGACGGTGAAGAATACATCCAGTATAAGCCGATTCCCATCGATACGTTGGTGATCCGCGGCACATACTGCGATGAAAACGGCAACCTGAGCACGGAGGAAGAGGGCATGATGCTGGAAGTGCTGCCCGCGGTTATGGCGACCAAGCGCTGGGGCGGCCGCGTGATTGCGCAGGTGAAAAGCATCGTGAAGAATGGAACGATCAAATCGAAAGAAGTCACGGTTCCGGGCGTTTTGATTGACGCCGTCGTAGTGGCGGAGAACGTGTTTGAGGAGCATCGGCAGACGTTTTCATGGTATTACGATCCGGCCTATTGCGGCATCGTTCGCGTACCGGAAACCGCGGTGAAGCATATACCGCTGAATGAGCGCAAGGTAATCGGCCGCCGGGCGCTGATGCTTTTGGAACCGGACGCGATTATCAACATCGGCACAGGCATCCCCAACGACGTTGTTGGGCCGATTATGGCGGAGGAAAACGTGAACGACTGTGTTTCGGTAACGGTGGAAAGCGGGATATACGGCGGCACACCGGCTTCTACCATCGACTTCGGCATCGCCTGCAACGCCGAAGCGCTAGTGGGCCACGACCGGCAATTTGAGCTTTACACGGGTGCCGGAATCGATTTTACTTTTATGGGCGCCGGTCAGCTGGACCGGTACGGTAACGTGAACGCTACCCGCATGGGGAACAAGGCGACCGGTGCGGGCGGGTTTATCGATATAACCACAACGGCGAAAACAGTCGTCTTTTGCTCCACGTTCACCGGCGGCGGCCTGCAGGTTTCGTTTAGCGAGGAAACGGGCGTCGCCATTCTGCGGGAGGGAAAGTTTAAGAAGCTGGTCGACGCGGTGCAGCAAATCAGCTATAACGGAGCGCTGGCAGTTGAACGCGGACAAAAAATGTGGTATGTTACAGAACGATGCGTATTTGAACTCACTGCCGAAGGAATGAAACTGGTTGAAATCGCCAGGGGAATCGACCTGGAGAGGGACATTCTGGCGCAGATGGATTTTAAGCCCCTGATCGCAGCGAACCTGAAAACCACGGATACCCGTATTTACAGCGAAAGCGGGTGCGGGCTTCGGGAAGCGATTTTCGCCGGGCGGCGGGGATAAGGGAAAACCGGTCGCAAAGAGGCGCCGGTATGCGGTGAAAACGCCGTGTACCGGCGCCGCGGAGCGATACGGCATCGGGAGGAAGTTGGGCGCAATGAGAGCTGAGCAGAGATACCCGCTTACGGAGGTTATATCGGGGGGGACGCAATATCTCGCTTATCAGATGCCTTTTCAGAATCTTTATGAAACCCTGTCGGCTACCGGGAAAAGGCTGCCGAATAAGGTTGGCTTGATCGATGCGGATGGTGAAATCACTTTCTCGGATTTGTTGGAAAAAGTGGACGCGTTCAGCGCCTATCTGGCCCACGCTTTTGAGATTGGCGCTGGAAGCCGGATCGCGCTGGCGATGGGCAACAGCATTGATTTTTGCATCGCGTTTTACGGCGCGCAGAAGCTTGGGGCGACGGTGGTATCCGTGAATACCAAACTGTCCGCCGAAGAAATGCAATTCATTTTGGACGATTCCCAAGCCGAATGCCTGATGATCGACTCGGCGTGGTTTGCCAAAGTGGAAGGGATTCTGCCGCAGACGCATATTAAGCATATCCTGCTTGCGGGGCAAGAAACCGCCGCTGCCAAATGCACCATGGCCACAGCGGTCAAAATCGGCAGGCAGCTGCCCTTTGTGCCGGTCGTGCGGGAGGATTCGCTCCCTGCCGTCATTATGTATACTTCAGGGACGACGGGACGCCCAAAAGGCGCTGTGATGACGCATTTCAACCTGATGCAGGCTTTTTATGCGTATGCGGTCGCGGACGATATGGATGAAACGGAAAGCACGGTGCTGTCAGTGCCTGTTTTCCACATCACCGGGCTGAACTGTGTGCTGACGCTCTTTGTTTTTCTGGGCGGGCTGGTGGTGCTGGTGCCGTATTTTGACGCCGTAGATGTGCTGGATAAAATGACGCGGTACAAGGTTACGCACTTCCATGCGGTGGCGACCGTTTTTATCATGCTGGCGAGCGCCGTGCTGGAACGGCACGATTTATCCGCCCTGCGAACGGCGTTGTGCGGCGGTGGTTTCATCTCCCGCAAAACAGTGGAGTACTTCTGCCGTAAAGCGACGAACTGCCGCTTCCATCCCGTTTACGGAATGACGGAAACTTCCGGCGCGGGAACATATTTCCCGGTCCATTGTCTGGATTCCGACATTGAAAACTCCTGCGGCACCGTGGAGCCGAACTGCAGCATTCGGGTCGTCGATCCGCAGGAACGGGAAGTCGCTGTCGGCGAAAACGGGGAGATCTGTTTCAAAGGGCCGTTTGTTATTTCCCATTACCTGCACGGCATCGGGAACGAGAATTTTAACGATGGCTGGCTGCACAGCGGCGATGTGGGCTGCTTTGATGCGAATGGTTATCTCTTCATCAAAGACCGCATTAAGGACATGATCAACCGCGGCGGTGAAAAGATTTTTTCGCTGTCTGTGGAAGACGCGGCGATGAAATACGGAAGAATCAAACAGGTTGCGGTTTTCGCCGTTGACGACAGCCTGTACGGCGAAGTTCCGGCGGCGGTGGTGATTCCCGGGCCCGGCGAAAAGATCGATATTGAGGACCTGAGGCGATATCTACGCGACCGCCTTGCTCATTTTAAGGTTCCGGTGTATATCGAGCTGCGGGACTCCCTGCCGACAACCGCGAACGGAAAAGCGCAGAAATATCAACTGCGAAAAGAATTTAATCTGAAATACGCAAAGTGAAGGTTGCATAGTTTAAAGAGATCAAATGAAATTGAGTCGTCGACCCCGTGCCATACGGCGGTGATCGGCGCTGAAACGCCGGTGCTCCCTCCAAGGAGCACCGGCGTTTTCACATCCTGCAGCTCTGCGGGGGAGGACTGATTGAGCGCACGTGGAGCCGGGAGATACCCGCAGGCGGTCGGTGCCTGATCGTTCGGGAGCTGCGCGATTCTTCAGCGGAACGGGCAGCGGCGGAAACGCCTCCTTTTTCTATGAACGACGAGGCAATAAAATATACCCGGCCGGCGAAAATGATGCCGAAACACGGAGACAAAAACGACTTGAAGTATTATAATGAACCTGAAAAAAACGATTCTGCTTTGCCGGGCCTGTATGGATCGGCTTATGCCAAACAGGGTCCGGCATTTCAGGGCTTGCAGATTCGCACCGCTGTTGACGGGTTCAATCGCCGTGCCTTCATACGGTCACGCCCCGGCTGCGGTTCCACGTTCTCAGGAGAACGCGCATTTCCATCGAACGATCGCTTCACCGGAAAACCGATATCTGGGGAGGAAAAACCTATGAAGAAAACAGGCTTGCAAAAACTCGCCATTCTGGTATGCACCGTGTTGCTTTGGACAGGGATCAGCGTACCGGCGTTGGCCGATACGGCATCCGACGCGGGCAATACATGGACGGTGCTGCTGTATCTGTGCGGTACCGATCTGGAATCCGAAGACGGAGCCGCCAGCAGCAACCTTGGGGAACTGATGGCGGTCAATGTGCCGGAAAACATCCATTTCATTATTGAAACGGGCGGAACATCCCAATGGCAGACCGGCGGCATCGACCCCGAAGCGCTGCAGCGCTGGGAAATGACCGCGGACGGCATTTCACTGGCGGATGAACAGCCGCTGGCCAGCATGGGGGACGCGCAAACGCTGGGGGATTTTCTTTCCTGGGGCGTTCAAAGCTATCCAGCGGACCATTATATGGTTGTGTTCTGGGATCACGGCGGCGGAGCGGCGTCCGGGCTTGTGTTCGACGAGCTGTTTGACGATGACAGCCTGTCCATCAGCGAGCTTTCCTCGGGGCTTACGGCAGCCGGTGTGCGCTTTGAGGTGATCGGCTTTGACACCTGCCTGATGGCGACGCTGGAAAACGCCGCCGCGATCTCCGCTTATGGCAATTATATGGTCGCGTCCGAGGAAACCGAGCCGGGCGGAGGCTGGAACTATACCGACTGGCTGCAATACCTGTGCGACCATCCCGAAACGGACGGTCTCGGCCTGGGCACCGAAATTTGCGACAGTTATATGGAAAAATGCGAGTCGGAAGGCGAGGCGGAAATGGCCACCCTTTCCGTAACCGACCTGACCGCGATGGACGATCTGCTGACCAAATTTGACACTATGGCAGCCGAAATGACCGGCGTAACCTCCGACATCACTACCTATCAGGCCTTTGTGCAGGGTGTGCGGCGCGCGGAAAACTACGGCGGCAACAACGACAATGAAGGCTACACCAACATGGTCGATCTGGGCGACCTTGCCGTGAACACCGAAAACGTGCTAAGCGAAACCGCCGTAGCCCTGTTAGATTCGCTGTTTGCAACGGTAAAATACAATGTGAAGGGGCAAAAGCGCTCCGAAGCCAACGGCCTTTCCGTGTATTATCCGCTGTCGGTGAACAACGACGAGCTTACCGTATACGCCGATACGGCGGCAACCAGCGGCAATTATCTGCGTTTTATTCAGGCGATTGCCAATACCGATTGGGAAGCGCCGCAGGGCACGGCGGACGATGTGCCCGTCGTCTCTACGGCGGTGCAGGAGGACGATTATTCCATAGACCTTTCCACGTATGTGACGGAGGACGATTATTACGCGCTGGAGATCGGCGGAGATATGGATTCCGTTGCCTCGGTCAACTTTGGCATCTATTATCTGGATTACGATTATAACGAGTATCTGATGCTGGGCGTTGACAACGACATTATGGACGATTGGGACAACGGCTATTTTGAGGATAATTTCCGAGGCGTATGGCCGACGATCAACGGCTGTTTCTGCGAGCCGACGCTGCTGGCCGAGACGGACGAGTACAACCTGTACACCATTCCCATCCTGCTCAACGGCAGAGAAACCTCCCTGCGCGCCGCCTACGTATGGGACAGCGAGGAAGACGGGCATTTTGAGGTTTACGGAACGTGGGACGGTATCGACAGCGATACGGGCATGAGCGCGAGGGATATTATCCAACTGCAGGACGGCGACGAGGTGACGCTGCTGTTTGACGCGGTAAACTGGGATACCGGCGAAACGAACACGTATGAGATGGACAGCTTTACGGTGAACGGCGACGTCACGATGGAGGAAAGCGATCTGATCGACGGCGAATACCTTTACCAGTACATTGTTACGGACGTGTTTGGCCGCGTGTTCTACTCGGATACCGCTATCATGGAGTACAATGAGGGCGATATTTACGTATCCATGGACGGCGAGGACGAATATTCGTCCGACGACGATTACACGGATTATGTAAATTAACAGACTTATCAGGCAGATTGCAAAGCCCCCGCGTTTCTTTTCGGGAACGCGGGGGCTTTACTGTTCGCCGGCAATTAAGCTTAGGGGACTGACCGGGCGGCGCGCCTCGGGCTGCCGCGCTCAGGCGGGTTTCCCGTGCCGCACATGCGGAAACGGGAAACCATTTCCATATGTCCACCGATGTTCCCGCAGGAGTTTCTTACCTGGGGGCCGAATTCTTCGCAGACGGTTCGGAAAGCCTATGTTGAAACCACCGATATGCCCGTTGTAACAGCATGGGGAAATAAACGTATTCCTGAAAAGTGTGTGGTTTCGTACGGGCGGGATGCGACGGGCTCGAATGCCAGGGTCGGCTAAGGACGCTTGTATGCGACGGACGACGTGCAGGGGGAAGAACCCGTAACCGGGAGGGATGGATATTGGAGAACTTGCCGACAACAAGGGCGTTGCTGGAACGCTTTGTGGCCTATCATACGGTGAACGGGAACGAGCTGCCCCTCGCACAGGAAATTGCGCGGCTTGCCGAAGCAATCGGGATGCGTGTACAGGTAGACGATTTGGGAAACGACCGCGCCAATGTCTATGCGGAGGCAGGCGAAGGCCCCTGCCTGCTGCTGTGCGGCCATTTGGACGTGGTGCCCGCCGAGGGAGCGTGGCAAAGCGACCCCTTTACCCTTCGGGACGCGGGGGAGCGCTGCGTGGGCCGCGGTTGTGCGGATATGAAGGGCGCTGTAGCCGCGATGATCACCGCGGCCGGGCAGGCGATGGCGCGCGGGCTTACCGGGATGAAGCTCGCGCTGCTGTTTGTGGCGGATGAGGAGAGCGGCAATCGTGGGATGAAACGGTTTCTGGCGGAGCATCCCAATTGCGCGGACGCGTGTGTTGTCGGCGAGCCGACCGAGATGGAAGTCGCCGTGGCCCATAAGGGAGTGGCTCGGTTTTGGGTGGAGCTTCAGGGCCGGGCCGCGCACGCATCTACCCCCGCGCTGGGGGAAAACGCGCTTACGCGCGCGGCTCGGGCTGTGCTGGCACTGGAAGCCTATAACCAGAAGCTTGCGTTGGAAACCCATCCCATTCTGCCACCGAAAACAATCTGCGTTACGCTGGCGCAGGGCGGCGAGCGGGAAAACATCGTGCCCGCCCATGCGGAACTGATGGTAGATCACAGAATTTACCCCGGTGAAACGGAACAAACGGCGGAAACCGCGCTGCACGCGGCGTTGGAACCCCTGCGCGAGGCCGACCCCGGGTTTGCCTATTCGCTGAGACAGCACTGCTACCTGCCCGGGGGAAGCCTGCCGATGGACCACCCGTGGACAAGGGCGGTTTGCCGCATTGCGGGTGAAACGCTGGCCCGAACCTGTAAACCGGTGGAGTTTCGCGCCTCCTGCGAGCAGGCGTTGATGCTGAACGCGGGTGTGCCGACGGTGATACTGGGCCCTGGAAGCCTGGATGAAGCCCATACGGTGGAAGAATCGCTGCCGTGGCTGGAACTGGAGCAGGCGGTGGCGGTTTACGGGCGGCTGATCGAACGGTTTGTAGCGGAATACAAAGTGTAACATGGAATCAGAAATGAACAGGCCGAATAAGCGCCAAAGCAGAAACGAAACCGCCTGTATCTATCGGCGATCAAGGATTCACCTGCAACATTGTCAACACAACGGAGCCGCCCTGAAAAGGACGGCTCCGTTGTGTTATTCATGCCTTTAGGCAGTTGAGCGAAGCGAGACAGAAAACCACCTGCTATGCGGGTGGAAGATAAAAAGTTAAACAAAAGAATCACCTTTCGACTACAATAAGGATGTTCAGGCCTATTGCAGTAAG
>JAQUXV010000210.1 GCA_028692205.1 Eubacteriales bacterium | reverse complement strand
CCTGCAGCTTATACCGGCACATCACGCTGTTGATATTCACGGCGTTTTTGTCAATATAAAAGGAAAGCTCCGCCGGGTGGCTGCTGTCCGCGTTGTCGGCGAACTGCAGCGCGTACTGGTTGGTCGCGCCCTGGGAATACAGCTCGTTGATCTGCGCTTTGCGCACCAGATTGGCGATGTCGTTCACCGCATCCGCTTTCTGGTTGGCCAGCGTAATCGTGGCGCGTGTATTGCCCCCGTATACGTCGTCTTTCTTCACGCTGATAATGCGCTCGTTTACGGTAATCCCGTAATCCGGCAGGGGAACGCGGCACATCCGGCCGGGGTACAGGCGGTCGAGCGGTTCCCCGGTAAGGGAGGATAGGTCAATGCCGGTTACCGTTACGGTGATCGTGGGATTTTTCAGAATATCCAGCTTTGCCTGTGAAACGGCTTTCAGCGTCGCCGCGGATGTGATCGTGGTGTCCACATACGGCTGGGCCACGATTCCCCACGCAGCCTGCGCTTCGGCGTCGTCCAGGTATTTCACGCCGCCGTTTACATCCACAATGGTCAGCTGGTTCACACCCTCGCCGTAGCCCAGCGGATAGAGGCGGGTGCACAGCGTGCTCCGGTCAACTTCCACCTTTACGGTGCTGATGTTCCGGTTCATGCGCATCTCGCACACATCGTCGGTTCGCGCCGCCATTAGCCCGAGCGTCCACGGCGTGGTGGTAAAATCACAGGTCCAAACGTGTTCGCCGGTCAGCGGTTCCGCCGTGCTCAGGATCGCGTCCAGCAGATTGCTTTCGTTCTCAAAGCTATATTGGAACTCTGTTTCAAAATCCACCTGTCCGAGCTGCCAGCGCGCCACCGGCTGGAAGGCCATCAGCTTTTCCAGCACGCTTTGCAGCTTCACGCCTGTTCCGCCGTATTCGTGATAGCCGAACACGCACCCGTCCTCAATGGTGCATAGCGCGTGCTTCAGCGTCAGGTTGACTTTTACGTCCTTCAGGCCGACTGCCTGAAGCAGGCGGGCCCACAGCCCCGGCGTATAGACCGTTTCCACGTCGGTCACCCGGAAGATGCCGATGGAGCCGTACGTTTCATACAGCTCCACAAAATCGCCGACGGTTGCGGTCGCTTCGCCGCGGCTCATCGTCAGCGTGGCCGTGGACAGCGGGGTATTGTTGAGCGTGTACCCGACCTTCGCGGTCCGCAGCCGGGCCTTTTCATTCAAGCTCGGGTCCATAAGGCGCGGAAGGCGGATGTCGATTTCCTCTCTCATCGGTATTGCCCCCTCGCCATCAGTTTCACGGCGCAGTCCTCGCCTGTGGTAACGGTAACGGTGTTCGCCTGCCGCTGCAGCAGGGTCAGGTCGTCGTCGCTGCCGGCGGTACGGCACTGCAGCTTGTCCGCGCCGGAGCCGGTTGCCATTTTCAGCAGGCGATCCCCGTCATACGATACGGTCAGCGTGTCTCCGGCGGCGAGCGCCAGCCCGGCAAAGGCGAAGGTTCTCCCGTTCACGCTCACGGATGCCGCCTCCATGGCCGCGGCGCCGTTGTTGGTAATCTCGAATTCCAAAAACGTAATATCCTGCGTCCCGGGAGGGGACAGGGTGGCGGACGCCTCTACGTCCGCTGAAGTGCTAAGCGATACCAGGGTGGCGGCGCACGTTTTCCAGTCCGGGTCATAAGCCGTAAAGGTGATTTTGATATCCTTGTTGGCATAATCCCGCACAAGCTCCAGATCGGGGTACTCCGTACACCGTACGTTCAGGTACTGGTCGGGCCGCTGCGGTATCTCCAGCTTTGTTCCACGCGTCCAGTCCAGCACATCGCAGATGACTTGTTCCCTCTCCTGCGGGTCGGTGGCCAGAACCTTGAAGGAGATTTTCACCACCCGGCTGCCTTCCCGCAGGCCGAGGTAACGCAAGCCGCTGTATTTGGCGTTTTCGGTGGTGGACGCCGTCACGCTTGCGGCGCTGGCGTCCACGCTTTTCACCCGGATGGCTTCGGACAGGCTTTCTAAAGCGATTCCGTCCAAAAATAGGCTCATATTCTCACGTCCTTAACCGTAGGCGTTTGCTCTGCAGCTCGGAGATTTTCGGCTCGATGATCGTGGAAAGGTCCTCGCCGTCGATGCTCAGGCCGATGTAGATGGGCGCGCCGCCGTTTCCTTCCCGAATCGCCTGTATAATGCCGGAGGGGTCGAAACCGGCGTCTCCGTCCGCTCCCTGCAGCGCGCGCCATACGCTCGCTTCCGGAGCCGTCAGCACCGCTTCGTTTCGGTGCAGCTCCGCAACATACCCGTCGTAGGGCACGCGGTTCAGCCCCAACGCATGGCTGCCGTCTATCCCGGGTATATTGCTGTAGGGGTTTGAGTAATTCTGCGCAACCGCAGCCGCGTTCCGGCAAATCTGCCGCACTGCCGCGGCCAGCTCGCTTTCCCCGCTTCGCACGCCGTCGGCCATATGGTCCGCCATCTCATACCCCGCGGTCTCAAAGGCGTTGAAATAGCTGCGCATAATGGCCAGCGACTGGTTCATGGTTTTCTCCATGGCGTCCTGCAGATAGGGCTTCTCCTCGAAGCCGTCTTTCATGCCCTGCGCGAAGTGCGCCGCGGCTGTGGCGGCTTCCGTTTTGGCGTCCTCAACCGTCTGGGTCATGGTGTCCTTCATTGCGGCTACATACAGGCCGAGTTTGGTGGCGAATGTTTCCAGTTCCGTCACCATGGCCTGAGCGTTATCGGACAGGGTCAACCGCTGATTCTGGAGCGCCTGCACCGCGTCCAGCCCGGATTGGCGCGCCGTTTCGATGTTATCCGCGATCCTTTGGGTCAGGTCTGCGAGTTCCTGATCTTTATCGATGGCGGCCTGCTGTTCAGCGGCTGCATCGGCAACTGCATCTTTGGCTTCGGATAGACGGGTGTTCAACTGTTCGGCTTTCTGTGTTTCTGCAGAGAGATCATCGATATACTGGGCTTTCTTCTCATTGGCCGACGTCAAGTCATCGGCCGTGCTGGTAGCCGCATCCCCAACACCCAAAATGGCCTGTTGCTGCGCTTGGAAGTCCTCAACGCTGATGCCCCACTTATCCTTGAAAACCGCCTTTGCTGCTTCTAAATCCTTTCCAGTCTGCTCAAAAACTGCGTTGTAGTCTTCCAACGCCTGCTGTGCGGTTGCCGCATTCGCGTTAGCATTTTCCGTGACCTGTTGCGTTTCGGATGCAGTGGTGCTCGCGGTATTCGCTATAGCGATTACAAGTTGGTATAGGGCGGACATAGCATCACCGGAGGCGGATATCTCGTCTGCTGATTTTAACTCGCCCATATCGTTGAAAAGGAGGCTTAAGTCCTTTATCTTGCTGGTATCAACATTTACCAATTTTGCATCATCAAAGAGTTCAAAATACTTTTGAACGCTATCCACATAATCGGAAACTTTCAGATTGTCGCTGGTGGCAATCGTAGCGGCATCCAGCATGCCCTGTGCAGCAAGGCTCTGTTTGTTGATGTTCATTGCGTATTCGTTGAATTGCTTTGACATTTCAAGGTTTGCCTGCCATTCGGCATAAGCCGTATCCGCCTGTTCCTGCAGTATGGCCCTCTGCACTTCGGACTCCAGCTGCTGCTGTTCAAGGCTGGAAACCATTGTGGAATATGCAAGCTGACGGTCCAGATTCGCGTACTGCGTAATCAGGCCCTGCACCTCTCCGGCTTCCTTGTGGATAATGCCGTCCGCTCCGACATATTGCTGTAAGCCGGGGTACAGATCAACCAGCGAGGCAGAGATGGACTGCATCTTGGTAATCTGCTCCTGCGTAAGCGTGCCCTCGCTCTGCAGAGCCTGCAGGTCGGCAATCAGGGTTTCGGATTTCTTATAATTTACCTCGATCTCAATGACTGATAATGAGTAATCCTTCCGAATAGTCTGAATGGCGTCCTTTACATTTTCCAGATCTGTTTTGGTTGCTTCGATCTCGTCTCCGAGCTTGTTTTCGACATTCTGTGCAGCGAAGAAATCCGCCACGGAAGTGAGGGCTTCGCTTGCCCTTGAGGCGACACCGTTCAAAACGGTGGCTACGTGAGTCGCCGCAGGCAACAGCAGGCTGCCGAAGGTGGCGGACAGCTCTTCCAGCGTGGTGTCCAGTATGCGCTGCTGGTTGGCGTATCCGTCGCTGGTGCGGGCGAAATCGCCCTGCGCGTCGGCGGTTGCCTGCATCAGGTAGTTGTAGCGCAGCGTGGCCTGCTCGGACTGGCTCATGCTGTCGTATGTCTTGTCGATCCCCTGCGAGAGCGCGTACGCTTCCAGATTGGCTACGCTCATATTGATGCCGAGTTGTTTCAGCGGTTCCGTTTCCCCGCTGATGCCGGATCGGATTTTTTCAAAAGCCTCGTCGTAATCGAGGTTGTAAAAGCTTGCCATATCGCCCGCAAGCCCGGTGAGGTTTTCGCTCATGCCGAGGGTTTCGTCGTTGGTCATGCCCATGCTTTTCAGCATGCTGCCCATCGTGCTGGCGTATTTCTTGGCTTTCAGCTCGCTCATGCCGTAGGCGTTCTTAGCGGTTTTTGCCCACTTGTTCACTTCGTCCGCGCTGTCCCCGAAGGTGGTGTCGACGACGTTTTGCACCTCCGAAAGGTTGCTCGCCAGCTCGATGGAGTCGGCGATATACTGCTTTGCCCCGGAAACGGCGCTGTTGATCAGCCCTCCGGCCAGATTACCAAGCGCGGTGCCTACGGTGGTGGCCAGCGCGAGCGATTGCTTGCTCACGCCGTCCGCCGCGGAACCGAGGCCCTTCTCGGCTTCCTCCTTCACGTCGTTCATCGCGCGCTTGGTGCTTGCGCCCGCGGTCGAAATACCGCCGGACAGATCCTCTTTCACCTGCGAAACGGTGTTTTTCACCTGCTTTTGCACGCTGGCCATCGAGGTTTCGAAGTCGGAATTGATCAGCGTGGCGATGGCGTCCATTTTCCCGCTGATTTCGGATAAACCGTCTTTCACCGCTTTCGTCAGGTCGTCCATCGCGGCTTTGAATGAGCTTTCGTCCCACTTCGTATCAAATGTCAGGCTACCGTCGGCCATGCCAATAACCTCTTTTCCTTATTCATTCCCAAGCAGTCGGCTTGGGTCCTCACCCTTCATCAGGGCGTCCGTCAGCGCGTCGTGAA
Source organism: Eubacteriales bacterium (assembly GCA_028692205.1). The sequence goes on along the minus strand of JAQUXV010000210.1, from coordinate 270 downwards.
GCGCTTTTTCCTTCCGGCTGGTTCGCACGGGCGGTTGCGCGTTCTTTTTGGCAATTTCCGCGCTGCGCTTTGCCTTGCCCTTCAGCTTGCGGGTGTCCAGCTTACGCAGGTAGAGCCGCTCGCGCAGCGGCGTTCCTTCGCCAAGCCCGTCCAGCAACGCGCAGAAAGCGTACCAGTGCAGGCGCGTAGCGCTGTCCAGCAGGTCGACGCGGTATTGCTGCAAAAAGGACGCGTAAATCGCGTCCGCATCGTATTCGTAATCGATTTTTG
>JAQUXV010000209.1 GCA_028692205.1 Eubacteriales bacterium | reverse complement strand
TCAGAATCGGCGTAACAATCTGCGCCGCCATGGAGAAGGTGTAATAGTAGCCTGTATACTGGCCTACATCGCCGCTTTTACTGATTTCAACAACCATCGGGTAGCTGTTCACGTTGATGGTCGCCCACGCAACGCCGACTACGGCGAACAGGATGTAGAGGAGCTTTGAAAAATGATCGAAAAGGCCCAGAACACCGAAGCCGAGCGCCAGTAAAGCGACGCCGAACTGAATCATACGCTTGCGGCCGAAACGGGAGGAGAGGATACCGACCGGCAGGTAGGAAATTACTGCCGCGCCGGTTGCGATCATCAGGAAATTGGAGGCGGTGCTCAGGTCGTAACCCCACTGGGTAATCACGTATTTAGTGAAAACAGTTGTCACAGCGTTGTAGCCCATGAACCAGAAAAACACGGAAAAGAGAATCAGCAGCAGGCTGTTGCGCATTTCCGGCGAAAGCGACTTCAAGCCGGACTGGGCGGCTTTCAGAGCTTGCTCTTCGGCTTTGCGCTCCGCGGGCGGCAGCTTGGCCGCCTCCTGTGCGTCATATGCATCGTTGATCTCGGCTGTTTCCTGCGCCAGGCGGTTTTCCCGAACGGTTGCGATCAGCACGCCCACCGCGATCAGCATCAGCACTGCGACGGCTATAAACAGGAAGGTGTAGTCGTTGGTGTCGTCCGCTCGTTTGAACACCAAAATCTTTGTGAAGATCAATGTATAAATACCGCCGAGCGTACCCATCAAATTGATGATTGCGTTGCCTTTGGAACGCAGCGGCTTGGGCGTAACGTCCGGCATCAGGGCTACGGCGGGGGAACGGTAGGTGCCCATTGCCACCAACAGCAGCGCGAGCGAAACGATGAATAGCCACAAGCTATGCCGGGCATCCGCGATGGGCAACAGATTCATCAGCAATACGGCCGCGATGGTGCCGCCTAGAATATAGGGTGTTCTGCGCCCCAGACGGGTGCGGGTCTTATCGGACAAAGCGCCGAAGAAGGGCAGGAGGAATAACGCCAGTATATTATCCAGCGACATCACGATACCGCTGGGGCCATCCGCAATTTTGAACGTGTATTTCAGGATGAGGGGAACAACGTTGTCGTAAAGTTGCCAGAACGCGCAGATAGACAGAAAAGCGAATCCTACGCGCAGGGTTCGGCGGGTATCAAGCTTCATGCGGTTTTTTCCTCCTTCTATTGCGGCGACGGCGCCATGCGACCATCATAACGCCCGATCAGCGGAAAGTCAATCCGAATTGAGGCGGAAAGGCAATCGCAGCAACAATTTCACGCATGATGCGGGTGAAATTTCCGAAAGCATCGTATTATGAAAAGAAAACGGCAATGCCGATACTCGGCGCTTATATCGGATCGGCGAACAGAATGCATACCCCAGTGGTTAAGGGAGGACGCAATATCCACCTGAAACAGTCTATGCCTTGAAAACATCGGGCGCAAGAAGACGGGGATGAAGATTATGTGTGCGTTTTGTAAAACGTCGCTTGAAAATACGCGCGCGCTCTGCTATGATGGCACCGTTATAGAAACAGGAACGGGTAAGCGTGAGGATTGAAGATGGGAAAGCTGATGCAGATTATTGCCGCGCCGTTCGCCCTGAAAACCCTGAAGGCCGCGCGTGACAAGGTGAAGGATGTAACGCCGTTCAAAGGGGACTGCGGCAGATTGTGCGGCGCGGCGTGCTGCCGACCGGACGAAACCGGTGAAAACGGAATGCTGTTGATGCCGTTTGAAGATCGTCTATATCAAAAACCGATCGACGGTTTCCCGTTTCACCTTGTGGATGACGATACGCTGTTCAAGGGGGGAAAGCGGCTGGTTTGCGAGGGCGTATGCCCGAGAGAGCACAGGCCGTTTGCGTGCCGAATTTTCCCTCTCAGAATTCGTGTTGACGTTGAGGAAGACAGCCAGACGATTCTGGTGACGGCGGAGATCGACCCGCGCTCATGGGCGGTTTGCCCGCTGCCGGAAGAAGGCGGGCTGCGCGCGATGCGAAAGGACTTTGTGGAGGCGGTGGAGGATGCCGGAAAGCTGCTTAGCGGTAACGTGTATATGCTGGAAGCGCTTTTGAACGAGCAGCGCATGATTGATGAAATGCGGCGGCTGTGAAGAAGTAAACAGAGTGGGAGCTATGCTAATTTTAAGCTGAAAAACATAGATTGAGAGCCATTTTGCTATTGACACTGAAATTAAATGATGGTATGATTCTATGCGTGCTCCGAAAACGACTGGGTGTGGCGCAGTTTGGTAGCGTGCTTGAATGGGGTTCAAGAGGCCGGAAGTTCGAATCTTCTCACCCAGACCAATACAAAACCGCTTGAAATGAAAGTTTCAGGCGGTTTTGTTTTATAGAAAACTACAATCTACATGACGATAATCGCATATTGTATAAGGTGCCTATGGAGTAATACAACTTGCGACCATACGCGATTCTTCATGATTCCAACACGATCAGATAGGGCAGTTTCCATCTGCAGAACACTCTTTTGACACAAATTGTTCATATAATATGGGTACAATCACTTTGGATTCAGAAATTCCGCTGCCGGAAGAGCTGTTTCCAAAATCGACGGGGGTGATTTTTCTGATCCTGAGCATGATTTTAGCTTGGCTGGCTGTGCTGTTTACCGTTTTATCAGCGGTTATTTATCTTACGAAGCGCAGCGGAAACCGAAAGCTCCGCCGGATATTTTCCCGTATGCACATTTCAGTAGGCGTGCTGTTAATCATCACGGGGATTATTCACGGAATACTGGCAGGCAATCTGTCCGATGCCAACCTGAGCGACATGATGTTCGCGCCGGTGCTGTTTACCTGGAACTGGGGCACGCTGAGCCTGATTGCGGCGATTCTGCTGGCGGCAAGCTATATGCTGCGGAAAATTCTGAAACGGAAATGGATTGCCATACACAGAATTCTCACCATTGCGCTCATCGCGTTGGTGGTGTTACATGTGGCGGATGTCGGTATACAGATTGATGATCGCATCCAGTCGATCAGCTATGCGGAAAGCTATGTGGAAAGCCCGATCGAAACGATAGCGATTACCGATTTAACAAGCGATGCAACCGATTTGGCAACTGCGACCGTTACGAATACGCCGGTCACAACCGCGACAAATACGACAGCCGTAACTGCAACGGGTACGGTTACCGCAGCCGCAACGGATACAACAGTCGCAACTAATACTGCCGATTCGGAACTGGTTGCGGAGGCAAACGCGATGTTCTCCGGCGCTGTGCTTACGGACGGTGTGTACACAGGCTCCGCAACCGGGTACAATGGCAATATATCCGTGTCCGTTACAGTTTCCGGCGGGCAGGTTACCGATATTACGATTACCGGTGAAAACGACACACCTTCATACTTCAGGCGTGCTGAAAGCGTGGTGGATACCATCATCAGCGAGCAGTCCCTTGCAGTGGATGCTGTCTCCGGCGCAACGTATTCCTCGGCAGGTATCGTAAACGCGGTGGCCGACGCGCTTTCGAGCGCCGTAACAAGCGGTTCGCTGGATGTAACGGAGTTCAGCTATTCCAGGCATGGCGGCCCGAAGCACTGACCGCGTTCCGCCGCTCCCGATACGGAAGCGCAGGGGGTGCCGAGTCAACCCTTAATAAAATAGTTTTCTGCCATAAGGCAGAAAACGGGGTGGCAGGCATGCATCCGCCTTCAGGCGGCCGGGTAGCCCGATTACAATACTGAAATGCCGTTGCGCAGGCAACCCGGCAAGATGGAAAAATACGATTAGGAAAAGAACATATGTTTTTAACGCCACCCGGTTACCCGGGTGGCGTTAAAAAGCCGAATCCCGAAGGATTCGGCGCTGAAAGAAAATGGGGATTTCAACTTAGTATACGAGGTTAACCAAAAAGGTAGAATACACGGGTACGAAGGTCAGGAAAAGCAAGCAGATTCCGCACAGAATGTAGAACGGGACCGCTTCCTTGATAAAGGCCTTCGTTTTGCATTCCGTTACGCCGCAAACCACGAACATCAGCGTTCCCATCGGCGGGGTGAAAGCGCCGATCATATTGGCGAAGATGAACATGACCGCAAAATGAATGGGGTCGATGCCATAGGCCGCCGCTACCGGCGCAAAAAGCGGCACCAGAATGATCATAGAGGCGTTGCCCTCGATGAACATACCGATGATGATCAGGAAGATATCGACCGCAACCAGGAAGATCCACTTGTTGTCGATCACCGATATCATCCACTGCGTGAAGCGCTGGGGAAGCTGCTCTTTGGTGAGAATCCAGGAGAATGTGCTCGCGGCGGCGACAATCAGCAGGATGGAAGACGTGGTAAGCAGCGTTTCCTGAATACCCTTGAAGAAATCGCGCTTGGACAGGTCACGGTAGAAGATGCCCAGAAGCAGCGCGTAAATAATGGCGACAGAGCCTGCTTCCGTGGCGGTGAAAATGCCCAGGCGAATGCCGCCCAGAATGATAACGGGCAGGCACAGCGGGAGAATGGCGGGCTTGAAAGTTTTGCGGAACATGGAGCCGGTCATTTTTTCCTTGCGGATGGAGCCGTAGCCACGCTTCTTTGAAATTTGGGAAACAAGCACCATCATCGTCACGCACAGCAGCGCACCCGGGCCGATACCGGCGATGAATAGCTTGCCAATGGAAATGTTAGCGATGCAGCCGTACAATATCAGGCAGATTCCCGGGGGAATCAGCGGTGTAATCATAGACGAAGCCGCTGTAACAACAGCCGAGAACGGCTTGGAAAAGCCGTTGCGCTCCATTTCGGGTACCAGCATTTTCGCTTCCATTGCCGCGTCCGCCAGCGCGGACCCCGAAAGGCCGCCCATCAGCGTGGATAGCAGCACGTTTACCTGCGCAAGTCCGCCGTGCATACGGCCCGTCAGCGTTGCGCAGAAGTCCATAATACGCTTGGTAACCCCCGTATAGTTCATCAGCGCGCCCGCGCAGACGAAAAACGGAATAGCCAGCAGCGATATTCCTTCCGCACCGGTAACGGCCTGCTGCGCAAAAATCATAAAGTTGGTGGCGGGCGTGAGAATAAAGTAAGCAGCCGATGCCCCGAGCACAGCGATAAACACCGGCACTTTCATAAACAGAAAAACCAGCAGCAGAACAACCATAACGATTACGGCAGTGCTCACGGTTTCATCGCCTCCTTGCTACCCAAATATGCTTTGTTCCCACGGTATTTCTGCACCAGCATGATTGTATAGCTAATCATCATCAGCACGGCCGATACCGGTCCGATGCCATAAATGTACTTATACGGTATGCTCAGCATTGGCGTAGCGCGGTTGGTTTTCATAAAAAGCTGAACAAACTTGGTCGCGGAGAAAAAGAAGTAAACCAGAACTGCGTAAACAACAATGGCAATCAGAATTTCGATAACCTTCTGAACCTTCTGCGGTA
>JAQUXV010000208.1 GCA_028692205.1 Eubacteriales bacterium | reverse complement strand
CCCTCTATTGGCTTCTCACCTTTTCCCTGAAGGACAACACGGAAATCTTTGGCGGTAACATCGCCGGTCTTCCCAACAACTGGCTGTTTGCCAATTATGAAAGCGCGCTGATCGGCGGAAAAGTGGGTATTTACCTGCTTAACAGCGTTATCGTTACGGCTATAACCATCATCGTCACCTGTCTTTTCTCGTTGATGGCTTCTTACGCGCTTACGCGCATGAAATGGCGCGGACAGAAGATCGTGCTGGAATTTTTCCTGCTGGGGTTAATGATCCCCATCCACGCAACGCTGCTTCCCCTTTTTCTGGTGCTCAGCAAAATGCACCTTATCAGCACGCATCTGGCCTTGATTCTCCCCTACACCGGCTTTGCCATTCCCATGGGAATCATGATCATCACCGGCTTTATCGAAGGGATTCCCCACGAGCTGGAAGAAGCCGGCTGCATAGACGGGGCCAGCATCTATCAGATCTTTTTCAGGATTATCCTGCCGATTCTGATGCCCGCCATTTCCACCGTAATGATCTTTACATTCTTACAATCGTGGAACGAGTTGCTTTTCGCGCAGGTTTTCATCAGTAAGGAAGCCTTCAAAACACTCACGGCCGGTATTCAGAGCATGTATGGGCAATACCAGACCGATTGGGGCCCGATCGGCGCCGCGCTCGTCGTCGCCACCTTCCCGACGCTGGCGATCTATCTGGCCATGAGCGGACAGGTGCAAAAGAGCCTCGCCGCCGGTGCGGTGAAGGGATAACCGTATCAAACGAATGTGGTTATAACACTACCTCGTATACACGCATCAATAACAAGCACATCAAACCGCCCGCCGTTCCGAAGCAACGGCGGGCGGTTTGCTATGCTACGCGCCCACGTAACGCTAGCCACATAGCAGCGGCACTTCACTAAAGCCATTACCAGCCTATGAAAAAGAATGGCAAACGCAGCACGTTTCCACGCATGACAGCACAACTCCATCCGCAAAACAACGGCTTCTCATCAAAGCCGATACCGGCCTATATAAAAGCATGGCAAACGCCGCCGTCTGCCATGCAGACGGCGGCGCAAGACCTTGTTTGGTTTGTTTACCCGGTTAGTCGGTCACGCCTTCGTAGCCCTTGGCGGTCCAGCCGTTAACGAAGCCGCCGCTCAGGTTGTACGCATCGTAGCCCAGCAGCCGCAAGATCGCGGTGGTCTGGCTGGCCGTCTGGCCGGTGTAGCAGTACACGATGATTTTCTTGTCCGTGGGCAACTGGCTTTCGAAGTTCTGCTGCATGCCGGCGCCAAAGGGATTGTTGATAGCGCCCGGAATGTGGCCGGCTTCGAAGTCCGCAGCCTGGCGTACAGAATAGACAAAGTAGTCGTCCATCTCCGCGTCGATAACCTCTTTCAGGCTATCGGGCGAGAAGTTGTTGTACTGGAAGGTGGTGCCCGCTTTGGAGACGACGTCTTCAAAGTAAGCGGTAATCGCGGCCTGCACGTCGGGGTCCACATCGTAGGTATCCCCGGCCAGCGTAGCCACGTCGGTGGTCACGTAGGCTTCATAGCCTTCCACAGCGGAAATTCCGTTGTTGAAACCGCCCTGCACGTTGGCGGCATATTTGCCCGCTACGTTCAGCAGCGCCGTGGTCTGGCTGGCCGTCTGGCCGGTGTAGCAATACACATAGAGCTGCACATCATCCGGGATGTTGGCAAGCTGCTCGGCGATAGCCGTGCCGAACGGTACGTTCACGGCCCCTTTCACGTGGCCCTCGGCGTACGCGTCGGCCTGCCGAATGTCAAGAATCAGCATATCTTCGCCCGCTTCTACCTTTGCCAGGAAATCGGCGGCCTTAATGGTATACTTGGAGCCGTCGTAGTTGGCGAGATAGTCCATCGCCTTTTCCTTGACCACGGGGGATACCGTCGCTTCGGCGGTTGCGACAACGGATACGGAGGCAACCAGGAACAGGCACAGTACCAGAGCAAGTAACTTTTTCATGCGGTTCTCTCCTTTGTAAAATGGTTTATTAAGATGCGTCCTTGTTAGTGGGCGCAACGGTCCCCGAAGGCATATCAATGGGATTGTTGGGGTTGGACGACCATTCCAGATAAGCGCCGTCGTACAGTTTCAGGTTGCGGTAACCCGCGTCGTACAGCCGCAGGAACACCGCGGCAGCGCGCATGGACGTCTGGCAGTACATGATCACATTGTTTTCCGGGCGAATGCCTTTGTTCATGTAGTTGATTCGCGTGGTTTCAATGTTCTTGTACGTGCCGTCTTTATAAAAGTTATCGGCGTAATCCCAGATGATGGAGGAAGGGACTTTGCCGCTTACGCTATATTCCTCTTCCGTACGCACGTCCAGCAGGATGGTGTTCTTGTCCGGCTCGTTGACCTGGTTGAGCACGTCCGCAGCGGTCGCGAGCCATGCGGTGTCTTTATCGGCGGCCACGTATTCCGCAGGCGCCACTTCCGGCGCAACATCGTTCAGCTCGTAGCCCGCCGCCTTGATCGCGGTCAGGCCGCCGTCCACCACCAGCACGTTCTGGTTCTGGTACATCAGCATCGTCCAGAACAGGCGCGGTGCGTTCATCTTGTTATCGTCGTAGGCGACGATGGTCGTGTCGTTACCGATGCCTTTTTCGCTGAGCAGTTTCTGGATCTTGCTTTTGGACGTCAACATATTTTTTACGGGTACGTTGATCACGATGTCGTCCAGCGTGATATTGACCGCGCCCTGCACATGGGCGGCGGCGTACGCGTCCGCGGTCTGCATATCCACAATCACCACATCGTCTTTACCAATGTAGTTGCCAAGTTCCGAAGCTGGGATGATCTTCTTGCCGCTCTCCGCGTAAGTGGAGGTGTTGCAGGCGGTTAGCGCTCCGGCGGCCAGCATCACGCACAGCAGCACGGCGACGGTTTTCCATAGTCGTTTGAAAGTCATTTTCTTACCCTCCGTTCCCCTTTGGGCTCTTGTACCATTATACTTGATTCAAGTTTGTTAAGGTAATAACGATATTTAATATACCATACCGCTTATTTATGCCGCGGTTCGGAAGTCCGCTATGGTATAATCAAGGCAATCCGGTAAGCCCGGCGGCGCTTGCGCTGCGCGGTATCCAGCCCCGCATTCAAACCGTCGTGCTCTTGGATAAATAGTTATGGGAAGGACCCTGCGGATGCGAAAATTCGGCAAAGAACGGTATCTCGTCTTCGGTTTTCTGCTCGTCTATTTCTGCCTCAACCTGCTGTTTCTAACGCGGTATCCGCTGGTGCATTCCGACGAGAGCTGGCTGAGCGGACTGACGCAGAACATGATGGCGCAGGGTTACACCGGCGTTACGGAGCCGTTTTTCGATTTGAAACCCCGCTACCCGCACGCGATCAAAATTCTGTTTCACCTGCTGCAAATGCCCTTCCTCCTCGTGTTCGGCTATTCCGTTTTCACGGTTCGGCTGCTCTCGCTTTTTGCCGGGGTTGCGGCGTTGTATTTGTTTTACCGCTGCTGCCGCGAAGTCGCCTCCTTCCGGCTTTCGTTCGCGCTGACGGCGCTTGTATCGCTGAACGGTCAGTTCATTGCCGCCGCGCATACCGCGCGGCAGGAAATTTTGCTTCTGTATTTGCTGCTCGCGCTGGCGCTTGTACTGCTACAAAGCCGGGGAACCTTCACCTGCCGCACAGCGGTAAAGTTGGGCGTGCTTACGGGGCTCGGCGTTGGGCTGCACCCCAACAGCCTGCTGCTTGCCACCGGCTGCGGAGCCGCCATGCTGCTGCTTATGCTCGGGCAGCGCCGTTTCAGCCTTAAGGCGATTCTTACGTACATCGGCGTTACGGGCGGCTTTGCGCTCGTGTTTGTGGGCATCAGCCTGTCGTTTAACCCAAATTTCTTCGCCGATTATTTGCGCTACGGCGAAGAGGAGTTCGAGCTGCTGGTGCCCGTGGGAAACAAGTTCCAGCAGTCCTTCGCCTATATTACGCGCCTGTGGGGCAGCGTCAGCGGCACGTATCTGCTGCCGGATCTGAAGCCGCAGCTCGTCCTCTGCGCGCTGCTGGCTTTATTTGGCGCGGTTCAAGCCGTGCGGACGCGATCGTTTGCGGTGCTGACAAGCCTTGGCCTGACCGTCGGCGCGCTGGCGGGCACCATCCTGATCGGCCGTTATAACCAACTCAGCGCGATCCTGTGGATGTTCCCCTGCCTGCTTTTATTGGCTCCCCTGCTGGCGGGGCGCAAGTTTGGCCGCGTGGCTGTGCCGCTGATTGCCGCCGTGTTCTCCGTCACCGCCTGCATTCCGGTGGTGCAGGCATACGCCTATTCCTATAACACTTATCTTTCGCAGATCGCGGCGTATGTAACGCCCGATACAAAGACGCTTGTCAACCTCAACGCCGGATTCTATTTTAACAACGGCGCTTTTCTGGACGTGCGTAACCTTACCTACTTAAAAGAAAATAACCTTTCCTTCGCCGATTATGTGAAAAGCCGGAACATTCAGGCCATTGTCTGGTCGGATGAGATGGAATTTATTTATAACCGCCGCCCCAGCTTCAATGTGCTCTACGGAAACCCCCGTTATGTGCCGGAGGTGGAAACCTTTTTACAGGAACACTGTACGCTGCTGGGCACGTTCGACAGCCCCGGCTACGGCATGCGAATCGTGCAGGAAATCGGACAGCCCTGCGCCGTGCGCGTCTACCGCGTCAATCCGTACTAAACACCATCTTGCGTGCCGCAACGTAGGCTCATTTCATCAGTTCGCGGAGCCGCTCGGTCACATCCGGGCCGGTGTTGTCCATCAGGGCGAAAATACCACCGGCTTCCGCCTTCATCAGCGCGATGCGCGTCGCCAGTTCGGCCGCCTCGTCCAAATCATGGGTCACCAGCACCACCGCCGCGCCGGTGGCTTTTTTCAGCGTTTTCAGCGAGGCACGCGCACTTTCACGGGAATACACGTCCAGGCTGGAAAACGGCTCGTCCATCAGCAGCGCTCGGGGTGAAAGCGCCATGGCGCGCGCCAGCGCGCCGCGCTGCTTCATGCCGCCGGACAGCTGATAGGGGTATTTCTCTTCCGCGCCGGCAAGCCCCATTTCCGCAAGGCAGCGCAGGGCGGTTTCCCGCGCTTCGGTTTTGGATAGCTCAGGCCTCGTCTTTTTCAGCGCATATTGGATGTTCTTTCGCAGCGTAAACCACGGAAAAAGCTGGTCGAAGCTTTGAAAGACCATCAGCCGGTCCTTGTCCGGGGCTTCGGCCCTTCGCCCATCCATCCACACCGCCCCGCCATCCGGCGGCAAAAAGCCCGCCAGCATCCGAAGTAGCGTCGTCTTGCCGCAGCCGGAACGCCCGACAATCGCCAGCGTCTCCCCGCTTTCCACGGAAAAGCTTACGTCTTTCAGCACGCTCTGGCTGCCAAAGGTTTTACACAGGCGGTCCGCCGTCAGTTTCACGCGGC
>JAQUXV010000207.1 GCA_028692205.1 Eubacteriales bacterium | reverse complement strand
AGCCCATCTGGTCCAGCAGAGTATTTTTCATATAGCGGACAATGGTGCAGGTAGTGCCCAGCGACAACGATATTGCGGGCAGTGCGATGGTGCGCAGGCACTGTATCGGGTCTTTGGACCAGGCAACATAGCCCCCGGAGGGCAGCCACCGGAGGGTAACGGAAAACAGCAGAATCAGCAGTATGCCGCCCCAGAAAGACGGAATTGCCAGCCCCAGCTGCGAAAACATCGACATGATAAAGCCGGAAGCCTTGTTGTTACGCCGCGCCAGCCAGATGCCCGCGGGAATACCGATGAGCACGGTAAGGAGGAGCGCCGCGACGGCAAGCGTGAGCGTGGCGGGGATACGCTCGGCCAAAAGATCGGCTACCGGCAGTTTATACTTCATTGAAACGCCAAGATCGCCCCGGATAAAACCGGTTGCCCAGTTCAGATATTGTTCAAGAAGGGGCTTATCCAGACCGTATTGCTGTTTGAGAATCTCATACTGCGAGGCGTTGCCGTCCACGCCGATCATCACGGTGATGGGGTCGCCCGGCAAAATTTGGAATACGGCAAAGGTGATGATGGAAATCAGCACCAGCGTCACCAGCAGGGTGAACAACTTGTTGAGATAATACTTCATCCGTGCAACTCCTTTGTTTTCAAAGAGTGCTTGTCTTTCGCCCCGCAAAAAGGGGAAATATGGGGGCGGAATCGCCCCCATATTCCAGGCAAATGTTGATGGATGGTCCTGTGGATGCCGGGGCATGATCATCGGCGCTTCAGGAGGGACAATGCCGGAAACAGCGAGGCTGTTTGCTGACTTTCGTTCCTGAACCGTCTGCGCCCGCCCCGGCACCTACGGCGTGACCCAATCAGTCTTTACCGGGACGGACTGCCTATTCGGCAAGGTAGAGTTTGCGCAGGCAGGTGTAGACAATCGGGTAGGAAACATAACCCTTCAGGTTCATGCTCATAGCTTTGGTGAAATTGGTATCCTCCAGATAAATCGCGGGGACGTCCTGCGCGAGGATGGAGCAGCAATCCTTGTAATCCTGAATGCGGGCGTCGGGGTCCAGTTCCTTCTGGGCGGCCTCGAAAGCGGTATCAAACGCATCGCTGTGGTACCCGAGCCAGTTGCGCTTACCGTCCGCGCTCTTGCTCCAGTAAATATCCAGGATCAGGGAAGGATCGATGTTGCCGGTGATGCCGACGATCCAGGCAGAGGAACTGGTGCTGGTGAGCGCGTCAGAGAGGAACGTAGCCCATTCGACAGTCTGGATGTTGGCGGTAACGCCGATCTGGGCAAGCTGTTCCTTGATAACCTGAGCGGTGTTCACGTGACGGGGATATGCCGAGGGCACCACGAGATCAAATTCGAAACCATCGGGATACCCGGCCTCCGCCAGTAACTCCTTGGCTTTTGCGGGATCATACGGATAGGTGAGGTTCTCTTCGTAATACTGGCCCAGCGCCGGGCTCATGTGGCTGTTGAGCGGAATGCCCGCGCCGTACATCACGGCCTGCACGATCATGTCCTTATTGACAGCGTACGTGAGCGCCTGACGAACCTTCAGGTTGTTGAAGGGCTCGACACGGTTGTTGAGACCCATGATCTGCACAGTGTTGGAAACCTCGTTGATGATGTTGAAGGAGGAAAGAATAGACGCATCCTTGGCGGCGATTTCGGCGAAATCCAGATCGCCGGATTGCAGCGCCATCAGCTTCGCGCTGGAATCGCTCATCACCAGGAAGGTTACTTTGTCCAGCGTCGGCGTTTCATCGCTGGTGGCGTAATCGGCGTATTTTTCCAGCGTAACGCTCTGGCCCGGGATATACTCGACGAACTTGTAAGCGCCGGTGCCGATGGGGTTGGTTTGATTGTCGGCATTATCCGACGAGCAAATCGGCCGGATACATTTGTAGGGGAAACCAGCGTCCAACGCGGTCAGGGTGAGCTTGACTTCGTAATCGCTCACCTTCTCCACGCCGCACACGTTGGCGAACAGGGATACCGGGGTGGAGCCGATTGCGCCGATGTAGGTCTGGTAGGTGTACACCACGTCGTCCGCGTTAAAATCGGACCCGTCGTGGAATTTAATGCCCTGCTTCAGTACAAAATCGTACGTTAGGCCGTCGTCGCTCACGGTGTAGGATTCGGCCAACCCCGGCATCAGAGAACCGTCGGGGTTAAAGAGCAGCAGACCGTCGTAAATGTTGTAAACGATGTTGAAAGCGTCTGCGCCGATGACGGTGAAGGGGTCGAAGCTGTCGGGCTCGTTGGAAATGGCGACGGTGATCTCGCCGCCTTCTTTTTTGGTTTCTTCCGCTGTGGCGAATACGATGCCGGTGGAGAGCAGGAGTGTGAGCGCGAGAGCAAAGGCGATTAACTTCCGAATGGCTTTCATGGGCGTTTCCTCCTTTTTACTCTGGGTGGCTGGCCGCGAAAACGGGGGAGAAGCGGCATATATGCACAATTCCGTTAGGAACCGTGACACCTGATGATATGCAGACAGGGCTTGCAGTTTAAACTGCAAGCCCCGTTGCTTTGCAAAATGCCGTATGCTGCCGGCGACTGTGGGAAACGGAATGGTTTAATCGGCGATTACCACGCCGCCATTTCTTTGTCGATGATGGACAGCACCTCGTCCACCTTTTTCATCTCTTCCAGCAATTGATCTTTTGTAATAATCAACGGCGGTGCGATGATGAACATATTCTCGTGCGAATACGTCATGAATTTGTGCTCCCTGAGCATCCCGATAATCTTGGACATAATGCCTTTGGGGTCTTTGCCATAGGGGACGAGCGGCTCTTTGGTCGCCTTATCCTTCACCAGTTCGATGGCGGAGAACAGGCCGATGTAACGCACGTCGCCCACGCAGGCATGAGCGGCTTTCAGCTTTTCCAGCTCGCTGCCCAGCACCTTGCCCACTTTCTGAACGTTATCCAGAACATTGGCTTCGCTGTAGTAGTTTACACAGGCCACGCCGGCGGCGCAGGCGAGCGGATGTCCGCTGTACGTAAGGCCGCAGGAGAGCAGATGATCGTCGAAGTATTCGGCTACCTTGCTGCATACCGCTACGCCGCCCAACTGTACATAGCCGCAGGTGGCGCCTTTGGCGAAGCTGATCAGGTCGGGCTTAACGCCGAAGTTTTCAAACCCGAACATTTTTCCCGTGCGCCCAAAACCGGTCATGACTTCGTCGCAGATCATCATGATGCCGTAATCATCGCAAATTTTGCGCACGCCTTCCATATAGCCTTTCGGGGGAATGATGACGCCGTTGGAACCGGTGACGGATTCCATGATAATGGCGGCGACACTGTCGGGATTTTCATACTGCACCTGTTCCCGAAGCTTGGATACATAGAATTCGGAAGCTTCCTCTTCGCTGGCAAAATGGATCTTCTCCCGGTAAATATAGGGATCAAAAAATTTCACAAAGCCCGGAATGCCCGGCTCCAGCGGGAAGCGGCGGGGCTCGCCGGTGAGGTTGCCGGCGCCGAAGGTGGAACCGTGATAGCTGCGGTAGCGGGAGAATACCTTATGGCGGCCCGTATACATGCGCGCCATTTTAATGGCGTTCTCATTGGCGTCGGCACCGCCGTTGGTGAAAAAGATTTTGCCGAAATTGTCCGGCAGCAGATCGATCAGCATTTTCGCCAGCTCGGCGCGGGGCTCCACGCCGTAGGACGGCGACATGTAGCAATATTTTTCCGCCTGCGCTTTAACAGCGTCGATAATGGCGCGGTTTCCGTGCCCTAGATTCAGGTTGACCAGCTGGGAGGACATATCGCTGTAACGGTTGCCCTCGTAATCCCAAAGGTAGATCCCCTCGGCCTTCTCCACAGCAATGGGGTTAAGCCCCTTCTGCTTGGCCCAGGACTGAAGGTTATATTTCAGCGAAACAGGCTTGATTTCTTCCGGCTTCAGCATGGCAAAGAACCTCCGTTTCATAGTAGGCTGCGGCGGCGCCATCCCTGATGATGAAAAAAGAACCCGTCTTTGTAAAGACAGGCTCCTTTGCCAACCACAGCACTATCTTATCACCGGGGCGGGAAAAAGCAAGGCTGTTCAAGCACAGAAATAATTGTGCTACAGCACAACGGCTATCCCATCAACTCGTGAATGTGGAAAGCCAGCGCGATGCGAAGTTTTTCCTCGTGCGTAAGGTCGCAATTGAGAATTTCCTTTATTCTTCGCACTTTGTAATTGATGGTGTTGCGGTGCAGATAGGTCGCTTTTGCTACGGATTGTACGCTGGCGTTGTGATCCAGATAGCATTTGAGCACTTGCACATAATCGGTTCCGTGTTCCCGGTCGTATTCATAAAGGGGCTTCAGGTACTCGCCGTATATTTCCTCCAGCACGCTTTTATCTTCCACGGACAGGAGAATCTTGTACACGCCCAGATCGGCGTACCATTGCACGGGCTCGTTGCGTCGAACCGCGATCCGCAGGGCGGATTCGGCATTGCGGTATAGCCGGGCCAGCCGTTCCAGCCCCGGGCTCAGGTCGCTGACGCCCGCGTGTAGCGCGGGGGATGCGCCCAGCGTTTTTGCATATTGCGCAACCTCCCCGATCATTTGCCGGATCGCTTCCCGTTCCATGTTTTGCAGCACAAGAACCGTTTTCTCGTCCACGGTAAATGCGCTGTATTTTTTACCGGTCTGGTCGAAAAGGGCTTGCAGATGCAGCCGTATCTGTTGCCAGTAACGGCTGTCCGCGGCGGGGACAGTATGCAGCACGGCGACGCAATAGGAGGCCTGATCGCTGAAACCCTGCCGCTCCAGCGTGGGGCGGTATAACTTCACATCCTCCGGGAAGTAGATCGCGTTTTTCAGCGACTGGGCAACGGTATGCTCCCGCTCCTCGTTGGTGATTATCAGGTGGCAAAAATCATAGGTAATGTCCACCAGCTTCACTTCCCACGGCACGGTGAAAAGCGGAAAATCGATACTGTCGCAGTAAGCTAGCACATCGGGCGGAATCTCGTGGATATAGGGGCCGATGTTCAGCACCAGCCCGCTCGCGTTTTGCGCGTGCAGCGCTTTGATAAAGGAAGTGATCCAATCCGGGCGGCTTTCGGCGATGCCGGTGGTAAAAATCAGCTCGTAACCATGCAGAAACTGGCATACTTTGATGTCTTCAATCAAATGCACCCAGGTGACCATTTTTTCCAACCCGCCGCTTCCCGCCACAAGCCGGAAGGAGTGGTTCTGGCTGGCCTGGTGATAGAGCTTCTTCAAAGACAGCGCCATACTGTGCTCCTTCCTGTATCGGCGATTCCTCAGGGGCGGCCGATGGTAAAATTATAAGGCTTTTCACATGCCACCGTCAATAACCGGGAGCGGAAGCGGCATACGCGCATAAAGCTTGCCGGCGCATTGCCGCGGGGGTGGAAGTTATGATATGATAGGGTTAATCTTCGGGAAGGAGAGAAAATTGTGAAACTGA
>JAQUXV010000206.1 GCA_028692205.1 Eubacteriales bacterium | reverse complement strand
GCTGTTCTTCGGCAGGCTTATTTTTTCAGCTCGAACACCCGCGCCGTCAGCGGCGCCAACTCCACGGTCAGCGTTTCGCCTTCCAGCTTCGCGGGCACGGGGCGCGCCGCCGGGTACAGGCATTTTACCTGGGTAACGCCGCGGCCAGTCAGTGGCAGGGAAAGCACGTTTTCCGACCCTTGCACATGCCAGACCGATAGGTAAAGCGTGTCGCCGCAATCCACGCCAAAAGCGAGAAAGGGCGCGTTCAGGCTACCCAGCCCGATGGGCCAGCACGGCAAGCCGTCCTTCAGGCGGTCGCAAATGGATTTGTGGCAGGCGATACCCTCCTGTACCAGTGCAAGCCGTGCGGGGGATAGCTTTTGCAGGTGCCCGCTCTGGTGAATGCGCAGCAGCATGGCGTTGACCATGTTGAAGATGGTTTCCTCCTCGTCTCCGTCGGGGAGGGGATAGCTCCAAATAGCCGCCTGCTCCGGCGTGAGGGCTGTGGCGCAGTTGCAGGCCAGCGCGGCCATTTTGCGATAATCTTCCTGATCGCTTACGGATTGGATGCTCAACCGCGACAGCAGCGAGTATTCCATGCGCATTCCGCCGCTGCCGCAATTTTCGATAATCAGGTCGGGGTAACGGGCCAGCACGCCATCCAGCCATTTCAGGTATGCGCGTGTGTGGCCCAGCAGCCCCGCGCCCACGTTGTCGGCCTGATAATCGGTGCCCGGCCCGGCGTTGATGTTGTAATCCATTTTAATATAGCCCACGCCATATTCGTTCACCAGCCGGTCGATCACGCCGTCCGCGTGGCGGATCACCTCCGGGTTGCGGAAATCCAGCTGGTAGCGGCTGCGGTATACGATGGGCTTGCCGTTCCGCTGGAAGAACCACGAGGGCGGTACCTTTTTCGCCAACGGGCATTTGGTGCCCATCACTTCCAGTTCCAGCCACAGGCCCGGAATCATCCCGTGGGCGCGAATGTCGTCCATCACTTCGGTGATGCCGCCGGGGAAGCGGATGCCGCTGGGCAGCCATTCGCCAACACCGTCCCACCAGTAGCCTTCGGAGTACCAACCGCAGTCCACGCAATAAATTTTGCATCCCGCCTCCTGCGCGGCGCGGATAAGCGGACGTTCTTTTTCTGTGGTCGGGTCGCCCCAGAGGCAGTTCATATAATCGTTGTAGATCACGCTGGGGTGGGCGTTGTCCTGATTGGGGCGGCGAATGCGGCGGCGGTAGCGGGTGAGCGCCTGAATGCTCTCCTCAAAGTTCCCGCCGAAGGCAATTGCGCAGGGCACGGAAACGAACGTTTCGCCGGGGCGTAACATCTCCGTAAACCCGTTCTCCTGCGCGGACGGGCCGGATAGCGCCAGATACAGCCAGCCTTCGCTGTCCGAAAGCTCCCAGTTCCAGGAACCGGCGGTTTCGAGCTGCCATGCCATGGTGCGGCCGTCGCCTCCTCGCGAGAACGCGCCCATGGGCAGGTGTTCGCCCGCGGGCCATGTGCCGGTGGAAGCAAGCGCAACCCGTTTCATGGAAAAACGGCCTTTCTCGTCAAAAACAGGCGCGCAGCCGAGCTCCTCCAGCGTATACTGCCGCCATTGCGCCTCGCTGCACCAGCTGCTGTGCGGGATGTGGACGATGTTCTTTTGCGCGTTCACCGCCGGTTCGCCGCGCCCCAGTCCGGCAAGCTTGAAGGACGTTACATACTCAATCGGGTGAATGTCCGAAACCTCGCGGCTTTGCAGCTCCGTCCAGCTGCGCACGGCGGGAATGCCGGTATAAAACTGAAAATGGCTGATTACAAACAATCCGCGCCACCGCTGGCGCACTTCCAGCTTTGTGCCGAACTCATTTTGCGTAACCGTATGACTGTCGTACCGCAGCAGGCTCCCCGGCTGCGTGCCGGTGTGCTTGGAGCCGCAGTTGTCATCCTGGTTCTGGCCGGATTCCTGCACCTCCGTCAGCCGGAACCACAGGCTGTCCGCAGGCTGCGCAAGCGTCCGATCCGAAAGGTTCAAAAGCCGGACATCCCCTTCCGGCGTAATTAGAATATCTAAATACAGTCCATTCTCCCGTAACGTTATATTCATAGGGTGCGCTCCTTTGCCGTTATCTCTTCATTCCGATGCCGGGCAAGTTGTCCGGACTTGAAAACGATATCCATCCATGTTATCACGATAACCGCAAACGTCGACGTGCGCAAGAGTAGTATTTTAAGATGGGATGGTAAAAAAGAAGCCATTTTAGCATACAATGTGTTTGCGCTACGCGGCCGGATAATGCCCAAACAGGGCGAACCGGCAAAATTGTGAAAACGTACGGCGCTCCTGTAAATTTGATAGGACAAAGACGGCAAAAAAGCGAAGCGTGTGCCCGCTGAAGCGGTGGGGATAGGTAGCTCAGGAATTGGCTATGCCGCATGGGGCTGCCGTGTGCGGGACGCGCTTTTTTCTACCCCCTGTGCCGGTACGAATTGCGAGGTGTGGGTTTGAAAAGCCACCTTTCGCGGAAACGGAACCTGCATTGGTTTAACCCGCGGCATCTGTGTGCTTCGGTTAACATAGAAAGAAGCAGGGGCCGCGCTATGCGCGGCCCCTTTAGGATACACAATGATTTTTATGGGAGAAGAAGCCCGGTCAGTTGGCGCGTTCCTTGCCCATAAAGCAGCTTGCCACGGTGCCCGGGCCGCAGTGCGCGCCGATAACGGGCCCCACAAAATACTGCTCTACACCCTTCAATTGGGGCAGACGCTCGCGAATCAACGCCTCCAGCCGGTCGGCATCCTCCTTGGCGTCTGCGTGCAGGATCACCACATCCTGGTTTTCGGGATCCTCGATGCACTCCACGGTTTTGTCCGCCAGATAGCGCAGCGCCGCTTTGCGGCCGCGTACCTTGTCCACCGCGGCCATGCTGCCTGCACGGTTCAGGATGATGATGGGTTTCAAATCCAGCATGGTGCCCATGGTGGCAGCGATGGAGCTGATTCGCCCGCCGCGCTTCAGGTATTTCAGGTCGTCCACCGTCAGCCAGGCATGGCAGCGAAGCTTGTTCTTCTCCACCCATTCGGCCACCTCGTCCATGCTTTTTCCTTCGGTATAAAGCTTGTACGCGCGGTGCAGCAGCAGCGACATCGGCGCGGAGATGCTGAGCGTATCCACCACCAGAATGCGGTGGCCCGGATACTTGGGCAGCAACTCGTCGCGCGCGGCGTAAATGTTGTTGATGGTGGAAGACATACGGCTGGAGAAGGCGATGAACAGAATATCGCGGCCTTCCTTCAGAATGGGTTCGAAGTATTCCAGATAGGCGGGCGTGGGCAGCAGCGAGGTAATGGGCGCAGTACCGTCGCGCATCTTTTGGAAATACTCGGTTTGCTTGCCGGCACGGCCAAGATCGTCAAAGTATTCCACACCGTCGACAATGTAGGGCATGTAAACCATTTTGAGGTCGTACTGATCCACGTATTGATAAGGCAGATCGGAATCCGAATCGGTCATGAAGACATAAGAATTCAACAGAATTCCTCCTTTTGGATAATGACGTATAAAGCTCGGATAGTAAACGAAAAGCGACACCGCTATTGTACCTTGTCCGGCGGGTTTTTGCAAGGCGGCCGGAACGGAACGGTCGCAGAGCGAAAAAAGGAGCGTTCGCTTCCTGTTGCGGAAAAGCGGACGCTCCTGTAGCTGTTAAAAGACGGGGGAGTGTGGAAAGGGCAAGGCATCTTTACGAGGTTTTTACGCCGAAAGCCGCCCGTGCTGTTTGCCTGCGGCGCTTCATCAGCACCACGACAACCATCATCACTACGGTGACCACATAAGGGGCCATGCTGGTAATGTCGGAAGGAATATACTTCTGCAGCCGCATCCCCAGCGCGTCGATAAAGCCGAACAGGAGCGCCGCAAAAAACACCCGCGGGGGATTGCCGCCGCCGAAGATGACGCACGCCACGGCTACAAACCCGCGCGAGGCGCTCATGTTTTCGGAAAACATGGTCAGGTAACCGAGGCTTAAATGAGCGCCGGAGAGCGTGGCGAGAATGCCGCACAGTACGGAGGCAAGGCGCTTCATACGCTCCGGGCTTTTGCCGGAGGCGCGCAGGGCTTCGGGGGCTTCGCCGCTGGCGCGCAGATGGAAGCCGAGCGGCGTTTTATACAGGAACAGCCAGCTCACCAGCACCAGCAGCCAGCTTACGTACACCAACAGCGTGTTGCCGCTTAGAATCGGCCCGACGACGGGAATAGCGGCCAGCCACGGAATGTTGATGGTCGGCAGCGGCACGATGCCCGGACCGCTGAAGGAGCCCTTGACCCCGAACAGCGTGCGCAGCAGGAATACGGTCAACCCGCCCGCCAGAATATTGAGCGCTACGCCGATGATGAACTCGTCGCTCTTGAGCTTGATGGAAAAGATATAGTAGAAGTATCCCAGCAGCGTGCCTACCACGGTCACGAACACGATGCCCATCAGCCAGCTGCCGAACATCCAACTGCCCAGTACGGCGAAAAACGCGCCCATCAGCATCATGCCGTCTACGCCGATATTCATAATGCCCACCTGATCGGTCATCAGGCAGCCCAACGCGCAAAGCACCACGGGCGTGGCGGTGCGCAACGTGTTTTGCACCAGCAGAATGTTGAAAATCTCGCTCATGCCGCCGCCTCCTTCTCCGCCCTGCGCGCCGCGCGGCGAATCCGCCGTGCTGCGGCCTGTGTGCGCACCATTTCGCTGATGCCGCCTTCCGCCGCCATAAAGAAGATGATGATGGACTGCACGATCAGCATTACTTCGCTGCTGATGCCCGCCGACAGCTCCATGGCCGAGCCGCCGATGTTCAGGATGGCGAAGAAGAAACTCATTAAAATGACGCCGAATGGCTGATAGCGCATAATCATGGCGACGAGCATACCGTCGAAATAAAATTCGCTGCTGATGGTGGTCATAAACCGGTGGTGCAAACCGAATACCTCCAGCAGGCCCACGATGCCGCAAATCATGCCGGAAAGCACCATGCCCCACAGGGCAAGGCTGTCGGCGCTGATGCCGCCGTAGCGGGCGAAGCGCTCGTTGGTGCCGGTAATCTTCATTTCAAAGCCCACGGTGGAACGCGTCATCAAATACCACACGAACAGGGTGATGCCCGCGGCGTAGAACACGCCGGTGGTGAGGTTGCTCAGACGGATTAACGGGGTGAACGCGGCGTAGGAGGCGATGCTGTCCGTGCCGCTGGCGATGCCGCGCTCGGCGGTTTTCAACGGTCCATTGGCCATGTAGCTGCAAAAGTAGATGGCGGCCGAGTTGAGCAAAATGGTCGTAACCACCTCGTTCACCTTCAGCTTCACCTTCAGCACGCCGGGCACCCACGCGTACGCGCCGCCCGCCGCCATGGCCGCCAGCAGCGAGCAGATGACGACCAGCCAGCCGGGCAGCCCGTTCATCCGCGCGCCGACCAC
>JAQUXV010000205.1 GCA_028692205.1 Eubacteriales bacterium | reverse complement strand
GTTCAGGTATTCTTCCGCTCTGGCGTTGGCCGCGGCCAGCGCGTCGGCCAGTTCGTTGGCGGCCGTCTGCGCCTCGGCTTCGGCTTTTCCGGTGTCGGCGCTGCATTCCGTTGCGGCATCCAGCTCGTCGGCCATAGCGTCCAGCGTTTCCTGTTCGGTCTCTTCAATCGGCAAAGCTTCCTCCGCCGATACGGGTTCCTTCACGTTTTGCCGTGTATCCTTCTGCATGTTTGGTATTTTTCCCCCATTCTTGCGGGTTCTTCTTGCGGCCATTTGCTGTCACTCCTTATCCTGGGTAAACAGGCGGGTCAGCTGCTCGCCCATAGCGCCCAGCGCACTCAACACGCGCCCGTATTCCATACGCGTCGGGCCGATCACGCCGATAGTGCCGTGCATCTGATCCCCCAGCGAATAGGTAGCCGTGACCAGCGAACAATCGCTGAGCTCCGGCACGCCCGTTTCAGGGCCGATACGCACGGTGAACGCCACGTTCTGCCGCTGTTCCAACAGCTGCAGCAGCGTATCCTTGGTTTCCAACAGCGACAGGAAGGCCCTCGCCTTTTCAACATTGCTGTATTCCGGGAAATTGAGGATGTTGCTGGGCCCGCCGAATGCGAGCCGGGTTTTCGCCTGCTGATTATCCACTTCCGACACAAGATCGCCGATGCCGCTCAGCACGGCGCGTTTTTCGGCGAACTCCTTCGCCATGGCCCTGAGCAGTTCCAGCGATTCGCCCAGCGTGTGCCCGGCGAGGCGCTCGGTAAGCGCGCGGCTCACGTTGTAAAGCGCGTCGGAATCCAGCTCGCTGTCCACATGGATTACGGAATCGCGGACGATGCCGCTGTCCGTAACGATTACCAGCAGCGCCGTGCTCGTGGTAACCGGCACAAGCTGCAGGTTACGGATGCGCATTTCGCCGCCGCGGGGGGACAGGACCAGCGAAGTGTAATGGGTAACGGAACTCAGCACCTGTGCCGCGCGGTTGATAACATCCTCCATCTTGCCGGTTCGCTCGCTGAAATGCGTCCGAATGCCTGCGGCATCGTTCGCATTGATCTTGCCAGTCTGCAAAAGCTGATCCACGTAAAGGCGGTAAGCCTTCGCGCTGGGAATTCGCCCCGCGCTTACGTGAGGCTGATCCAGATACCCCAGCTCTTCCAGATCGCTCATCTCGTTGCGGATGGTGGCGGAGCTCAGCCCCATATCGTATTTCTTGGAAATGGTGCGGCTGCCGACCGGGATCGCGGTCAGGATGTAGTCGTCGATAATTGCCTGCAAAATTCTGAATTTACGCGCGTCCATCATCCTGCGACCACCTCCCGCCTGTGAAAAAGGATGTCCTTCGCGGTTGTTGTTAGCACTCGTTGTTCGTGAGTGCTAACATGGTCATATCATATGCCTGTTTCCCTGTTTTGTCAAGCGTTTGAACCGGCAAATTCAGAGTTTATTCACAATTCGCAAACCTTTGTGATATATGGCTTTCATTCACTTTTTGACTATTACTGACCAAAATTTTTTCTTAAGTTTGGGCGTTCTGCGGAGGGTGCGTCGCCGTCCGGCCCGCATTCCATAAACGCCATCATCGCCGTATTTTGCAGCGCGAGCCCCCGCCGCGTAAGCGCAAGGCGCGGTTCCGCCCCCGACGCGGGCAGCAGCAGCCCCTCCGCCGTCAGCGTCTCAATCGCCGGGCCGTATACGGCGGGCAGCGATACCCCATGCCGCTTTTCAAACTCCGCATACCCTACGCCCGCCACCGTGCGCAACCCCAGCATTACGGTTTCGAACATGGCTTCCCGCCGGGAAACCGGCGTGGTTTCGGCAACCGGCACCCGGTTTTCGCCCAGCAACCGGAGGTAGGCGCGCAGGTCCGTCGTGTTGCTCCGGCGGATGTATGCCGCATCCGGGTCCTCCGACGGCAGCAGGCTCGCCGCGCTCAGGCCCAGCCCCAGATAGGGTTTCTGCCGCCAGTAGCCGAGGTTGTGCGCGCATTCAAACCCCGGCTTGGCAAAGTTGGAAATTTCATATCGCCGATAGCCGAGGGCTTCCAGCCGGTCGATACCCGCCTCCATCATATCGGCCACAACATCCTCGTCCGGCAGTGTAACGTCGCCGCCGGTTACCCGGTCAAAAAGCCGGGTTCCCTCTTCCAAAATCAGCGAGTACGCCGATAGATGCGTACCGTCCAGCTCCGCCAGCGCGTCCAGCGTGGCAAGGTATTCCTCCAGCGTTTGCGTCGGCAGACCGAACATCGCGTCCGCGTTGAGGTTTGTAAAGCCATGCTTTCGCGCCATGGCGAAGGCTTCCCGCGCCGCCGGAAAATCATGTATGCGGCCGATAATGCCCAGCAGGCGTTCCTGCTTCGCCTGCACGCCGATGGAAAGGCGGTTTGCTCCCGCCCCGGCAATCACGTCCAGCCACGCATCGGTCAGCGTACCCGGGTTGGCCTCGCTGGTGAACTCCACGCCCGGCAGAAGGGTAAAATGCGTGCGCAGGGTTTTCATCACGCTTTTCATCAGCGGGGCGGGTACAATCGACGGTGTGCCGCCGCCCAAGAAAACCGTGTCCACCGGCAGCGAGCCGTAGCGTTCCGCCGTCAGGGCCATTTCAGTTTCCAACGCCGCGCAGTACGCCGCCATCTCCGCCTGCGTCGCCGCGGCGGAGCAAAAATCGCAGTAAGCGCATTTACGCACGCAAAAGGGGAAGTGTATATATAAGGAAAGCGTTGCTTTTCCCTCCCTCCGTTTCCGGGTGTTCCGCCGTCATCATACCACGTTCAGTTCGGTTTGACCACGCGTTGCCGCCGAATCCAAACCGAATGCGCCCCGCCGATTGCCAAGCGCAATAAAATAGGTTATGATATCCCTTGACCAACAAGCCGGACGGCTTAGACCGTCGATACGGATTGCCCGCGCCCCACGCCGGACCGGGCCGATATACGGAGGGAGCCATTTGCAAAACGAACGCCTTGCCCACACCCGCAATTTCTGCATCATCGCACACATCGACCACGGCAAATCCACGCTGGCGGACCGTCTGCTGGAAATCACCGGCGTGTTTGAGCACCGCGAAATGGTGGAGCAGATTCTGGACAGCATGGAGCTGGAACGGGAACGCGGCATCACCATTAAAAGCAAAGCCGTCCATATGACCTACAAGGCCAAAGACGGCGAAACCTATACCCTGAACCTGATCGACACGCCGGGCCACGTGGATTTCAGCTACGAGGTCAGCCGTGCGCTGGCCGCGTGCGAAGGCGCGTTGCTGGTGGTGGACGCCACGCAGGGCATCGAAGCGCAGACGCTGGCCAACGTATACATGGCGCTGGAGCACAATCTGGAAATTGTGCCTGTGATCAACAAGATTGATCTGCCCAGCGCCGAGCCGGACGTGGTGAAAAAGGAAATTGAGGACGTGATCGGGCTGGATACCGAGGACGCACCCAGCATTTCCGCCAAAACCGGCGAGCATTGCGACGATGTGCTGGAAGCCATTGTGCAGCGTATTCCCGCCCCCGAGGGCGATGAAACCGCGCCGCTGCAGGCGCTGATTTTTGACGCGTATTACGATAACTACCGCGGGGCCATCTGCTTTGTTCGCGTCATGCAGGGCACGGTGAAGGCCGGCATGCGCATGCGCCTGATGGCCAGCGGCGCGGAGTTCGACGTGGTGGAGGTGGGCACCTTCCACCCCGGCTACCTGCCCTGCGACGCGCTGATGGCGGGCGATGTGGGCTACGTGAGCGCCTCCATCAAGGATATCGCCGACACCCGTGTGGGCGATACCATTACCGATGCCCTGCACCCCGCCGCAAAGGCGCTGCCCGGCTACCGCAAGGTAACCCCCATGGTGTTCTGCGGCATTTACCCCGCCGACGGCGCGGATTACGACGCCCTGAAGGATGCGCTGGAAAAGCTGCGCATGAACGACGCAAGCCTGACCTTTGAGCCGGAAACCTCGGTCGCGCTGGGTTATGGTTTCCGCTGCGGCTTCCTGGGGCTTCTGCACATGGATATCATTACCCAGCGGCTGGAACGCGAGTTCGACCTCAACCTCATCACCACCGCGCCCAGTGTGGTGTATCACGTTTTTAAAACAGACGGCACTATGATCGCCATCGACAATCCCACCAACCTGCCGCCCGTCGGCGAGATCGACCACATGGAAGAGCCCTACGTGCTGGCGTCCGTCTATACGCCGCAGGAATACGTGGGAACGCTGATGGAGGTCTGCAAGGACAAGCGCGGCACCTTTTTGGATATGCAGTACGAGGGCGGCCGCGTAAAGCTGACCTACCACATCCCGCTTAACGAAATTATTTACGATTTCTTCGATCAGCTGAAAAGCCGTTCCCGCGGCTATGCCAGCTTCGATTACGAGCTGAAAGGCTACCAGGAGAGCGATCTGGTGAAGATGGATATGCTGTTAAACGGCGATATCTGCGACGCCTTCACCATCATCGTCCACCGGGACAAGGCTTACGCCCGCGGCCGGGGCATCGCCCAGAAACTGGTGGACGTGATTCCCCGCCAGCTGTTCGAAATTCCCATCCAGGCAGCCATCGGCGGCAAAGTGATTGCCCGCGAAACCGTGAAGGCCCTGCGCAAGGACGTGCTGGCCAAGTGCTACGGCGGCGACATCACCCGTAAAAAGAAGCTGCTGGAAAAGCAGAAGGAAGGCAAAAAGCGGATGCGCCAGTTCGGCACCGTGGAAGTGCCCAGCGAAGCCTTTATGGCCGTGCTGAAAATGGAGGATAAATAAGCTGCCATGCCCGAAGCGCCTGCGACGCGAGCGTTTCGGGCCCCTTTTCGCCGTCGCCGTCCTTTCCTGTCGCATGGCCGTGCGGCGGCTTGCGCGCGCGAGCCTGAAACGCTTTTCAGATCGCGTTTTCTGTGCTAAAATATCGGTGTGTGTGCGCCTCGGCCGCCCGACGGGCGACCCCAAGCGTATCCTCAGGCTGGAGGCGTATCCATGACTGTACGCAAACCAAAGCTGAATACCACCCTGCGCACTGTTTTATGGGTCCTGCTGGACGTTGTGCTGTGCAATGTGGCAATGATTCTGGCGCAGCAGTTCCGCTTTGAGGTGCAGATCCCCGAGGTGTTTTTTCAGCGTTATCTGAACATCGCGCCCGTGATGACGCTGTTTTGCGTTATCTCTTTCTGGGCGTTCGGTCTGTACCGCAACATGTGGCAATACGCCTCGGCGGACAGTATTCTCCAAATCGTCGCGGCCACGCTGGTGGGCGCGGTGGCGGTTTACCTGTATTCGCTCATCCGTTACGCCTTTACCCAGCCGGAGAACTACCACCTGCTGCACCGCACGGTGTACCTGCTCTACTGGGTGCTGCTGACGGTGCTGGTGGGCGGCAGCCGGTTTGCCTACCGCATCTTCCGCACGCGCGGGCGGTATCCCTTCAAGCGCGGCGCGGGCGAGAGCGTGCGGCGCACGATGGTTGTGGGCG
>JAQUXV010000204.1 GCA_028692205.1 Eubacteriales bacterium | reverse complement strand
TACGTCGACACCGGCATGCCGGAACTGACTGATATCCCGTTGGAAAGCTCCGACGAGGACGATACCCTGTAACTTGATCCCAGGAGGCGGAATATGCCAGCGAAACCTCGGAAGATCCCCCTGCGGATGTGCGTGGGATGCCGCGAGATGAAGCCCAAAAAAGAGCTTCTGCGGGCCGTGAGGGCCCCGGACGGCGAGGTGAGCCTCGACGCGACGGGCAAAAAAGCGGGCCGCGGCGCGTATGTGTGCTATAATGTGGATTGTCTGAAAAAGGCATTGAAGCAGCGGCAGCTGGATCGCGCGCTGGATGCGAAGCTGGATGAAACCGCCAACCTGCAACTTACGGAAACAATGCAGCGATTGCTGGCCGATAGGGACCGCGAAGGTTCCTCCGGGGAGGGCCAAGATTGACGGAAACGACGGCGAAACAGCTGCAAGGGTTTTTGGGTTTGTGCGGACGGGCGGGGCAGGTAACGCTCGGTCAGGATGCCTGTGTACAGGCCGTTCGCCGCGAAACCGCCGCGCTCGTGCTGATGGACGAGAACAGCGCGCCGACAACCCGGAAACGCTTTACCGATTCCTGCACAACCCATCGCGTGCCGCTTTATGGCGTGCCGCCGGGGATGATTGAGCGGGCGCTGGGCAAAGACGGCCGAATGACCGTCGCGGTAAAACAAGGCAGCATGGCGCAAAAACTTTTCACACTGCTCGGGGACGAACGCCCTCTTGCAGGGACGGAATCCGGACAAACCTGACCCACTAGGCTTATATACGAGCCCAAATCATGCGGGGGTGCAAGCGGTACATGACCAAAGTAAAACTCAAGGATGCCACTCAGAATCTTCTCAAGGGCGCGGAAACGGTTATGGAGAATGTTTCCAGCGTAAGGAAAGGCGCGGATGAGCTGATGCAAAAACTGCGCACGCTGGAAAACCAGTATGCCCGCGAGGAGGAGCAGCGGCGTGCCGAAGAAAAGCAGGCCGAGCAGCAACGGCTGGTGCAGCAGCACACCAAGGCCTATACCATGCCCGATACGGAGGAGGAGGCCGAAGCGGTGACCGCGAAAGCCGAACCCGCCGAAAAACCGCAGGAAGCGGTGAAGGCGGAAGAAAAGGTTGAGGCGCCTAAAGCCGTCGTTGCCGGAAAAGTCGAGAAGACGGAAACGGCAGCGCCTGAAGTAATCATTGAAAAGGCTGAAAAGGAGAAAGCCGTCGCCGCGCCTGCAGCTGCCGTAAAAACGGAAAGCGCAGTCGAGGAGAAAGCTGCTCCGGCAGAGGCGGCTGTCGCCGCGCCTGCAGCCATACCGGAGAAACAGGCCGCAAAGCCGATGGTAGCTGCTTATACCGCGCCCGAGGCAAGGCCCGCGCGCGCCGCGCAGCCCGTCGCGGGTGTACAGCCCGTCGCAGGTGCGCAGCGCGGCCCGTATGGGCGTCCGGCAAACCCGCAGGGCCCGTATGGCCGCCCGGCGAATCCGCAACAGGGGCCGTATGGTCGCCCGGCCAATCCACCTCAGGGGCAATTTGCCCGTCCGGCGAACCCGCAGGGCCCGTACGGCCGTCCGGCGAATCCGCCTCAGGGGCAATTTGGCCGTCCGGCAAACCCGCAGGGCCCGTATGGCCGCCCGGCGAATCCGCAACAGGGTCCGTATGGCCGTCCGGCGAATCCGGCGCAGGGTCCGTATGGCCGTCCGGCAAACCCGCAGCAGGGACAATTTGGCCATGCAGCAGGCGCGCAGCGCACGTTTGGCCGTCCCGCAGGCGCAGCCGGCGGAGACCGCCCGGCAGGCGGCCCGCAGCGGCCCTTTAACCGCCCCGCAGGCGTGGGCGGCGCGCCTCGTCCGGCAGGCCCGCGTACGCAAAGGGCCGGTGCCGACCTTACTCCCGCTGTGGAGAAGGAACGCGTAAGCAATTACGACCCGAAGAAAAAGAGCTATATTCGCCAGCACGATCCCGAGCACGTCGCACGCAACCGCAAGCAGCTGGCACGCCAGAGCTTTAGCGGTTACGACGATGATGTGGTTCGCGGCGGCCGCCGCGCGCGCAGCAAAAAGCCCAGCGCGCAGCAGATGATGGCGCCTATTAAGATTGAGAAGGCGTTCATGACCGCGGAAACCATTACCGTAAAGGATTTAACCGAACGTATCGGAAAACCGGCGGGCGATATCCTGAAGAAGCTTTTGCTGCTGGGCGTGATGGCCAACATCAACAGCGAGCTGGACTTCGATACGGCCAGCCTGGTATGCAGCGAGTTCGGCGTGTCGCTGGAAATGAACCTCGCGAAGACGGCTGAAGACGCGCTGACCGAAAGCGATGTTGAGGACAGCGAGGAAGAGCTGGAAACGCGTCCGCCTGTCGTGACCATTATGGGCCACGTCGACCACGGCAAGACCTCCCTGCTGGACTACATCCGCCATACCCATGTTACGGCGGGCGAGGCGGGCGGCATTACGCAGCATATCGGTGCGTACACCGTGGAGATCGACGGCCGCGCCATTACCTTCCTTGATACGCCGGGCCATGAAGCGTTCACAGCCATGC
Organism: Eubacteriales bacterium; assembly: GCA_028692205.1. The sequence continues at coordinate 2,938 of JAQUXV010000204.1, read as the reverse complement.
GCGCCCGCGGCACACAGGCCACTGATATCGCCGTGCTGGTTGTGGCGGCGGACGACGGCGTAATGCCGCAGACCATCGAGTCCATCAACCACGCCAAGGCGGCCAATGTGCCGATCGTGGTTGCAATTAACAAGATTGATAAGGAAAACGCCAACCCCGACCGCGTAAAGCAGGATTTGACTACCTACGAGCTTGTTCCCGAGGAATGGGGCGGCGACACCATTATGGCGCCCGTCAGCGCGACGACCGGCGAGGGTGTGGACAACCTTCTGGAAATGATCCTTCTGCAGGCCGACGTGCTGCAACTTCGCGCCAACCCCAACCGCACGGCCAAGGGCGTTATTATCGAAGCCAAGCTGGATAAGGCGCGCGGCCCGCTGGCGACGGTACTGGTGCAAAACGGTACGCTGCGTGTGGGCGACAACATCGTTGTGGGTCTGGCCAGCGGCCGCGTACGCGCCATGGTAAACGACAAGGGCGAGCGCGTGGACGAAGCAGGCCCCTCCATCCCGGTGGAAGTTTCCGGTTTCTCGGAGGTGCCGAGCGCAGGCGACGACATTATGGCCGTTTCGGACGACCATCTCGGCCGTCAGGTTGTGCAGGAGCGCCGCGACAAAATCAAGGTGGCGCGCAACGCCAGCAGCATCGCCAAGGTATCGTTGGATAACCTGTTCAGCCAGATCGACCAGGGCAAGGTAGAAACGCTGAACCTGATTGTGAAGGCGGACGTGCAGGGCTCTGTGGAAGCGGTGAAGCAGGCGCTGGAGAAACTCTCCAACGATCAGGTCAAGATTCGCATCCTGCACAGCGGCGTAGGCGCGGTAACCAACGACGACGTCAATCTGGCTTCCGCTTTCAACGCGATCATCATCGGCTTCAACATTCGCCCCAATAACAACGCCCGCGCTGCCGCGGAGCAGGAGGGCGTGGATATCCGCCTCTATCGCATCATTTATCAAGCGATCGAGGATATCGAAAAGGCGATGAAGGGCCTGCTGGCGCCGGAATTCAAAGAAACGCTGCTGGGCCATGCGGAAGTGCGAAGCATCTTCCACATCACCGGGGCGGGCACCGTGGCCGGCTGCTATGTAACCGACGGCAAGATGCAGCGCAACGCGCAGGTGCGGCTGCTGAGAGACAATATCGTATCGTTTGAGGGTAAGCTTTCCTCTCTGAAGCGCTTCAAGGACGACGCCAAGGAAGTGGCGCAGGGCTTTGAATGCGGTGTGAGCCTGGATGGATACAACGATATCAAGGAAGGCGATATCATCGAGTGCTTCATCATGGAGGAGATCGAACGCTGATCGGACCGTTTGGCCCGGAACAACGCAACCCCTCATGACCGGCATTAAAGGAGTACCGAGTTGAGCTACCAACGCATAGACCGCATCAGCGAGGAGGTCCGCCGGGAGGTGGACGCGATCATCCGCGAGCAGCTTCACGATCCGCGAATTACCGGCACGTTCAGCGTGACGCGCGCGGATGTGACGCGGGACCTACGCTATGCGAAAATACACATCAGTATTCTGGAAGAGGCCAACCGCGCGCCGATGATGGCGGCACTGAAGAGCGCGGCCGGGTATGTGCGCCATGAATTGGGCAAGCGCATGATTATCCGCTATGCGCCGGAAATTATTTTTGAGCTGGATCACAATATTGAATACGGCGTACACATTGCTACGCTTCTGAAACAGGTAAAGCCGGAGGGGGACACCGATGACGAACTCGAATAACCGATACCGGCTGAACGATCTGCTGTCCGCGTTGCAAAACGCGGACAGCATCTTGTTGTTTCCGCACATCTCCCCGGATGGAGATACCCTGGGGAGCACGTTGGCGCTGAAGATGCTGCTGACGCGTATGAAAAAGCAGGTTACGGTCATTCTGGATGATACGCCGCCTGCCACGCTTTCCTTCCTGCCGGATATTTACTGTGTGCGGCGATACGGCGAAGCGGCAAAAAACATTACCATCACGGATCAAACCCTTGCCGTTTCGGTGGATGTAAGCAGTGCTGAACGGCTGGGCGGCGCGCAAAAACTGTTTGAGCGCGTGAAAACCACCGCGCAGATCGACCACCACGCCACCAACCCCGGTTTTGCGATGATCAACGTGGTTGATGGAAACGCGGCGGCCTCGGCGGTGCTGGTGTATCGCATTTTTGAAGCGCTTGGCCAGCCGGTTCGCCGGGAAGAAGCGATCTGCCTGTACACAGCGCTTTCCACCGATACGGGCAACTTTGTGTACCAGAATACCAACGCGGAAGCTTTCCACATCATGGAGAAGCTGATGGAGGCGGATTTATCCATCGCGCCGTATGCACGGCTGCTTTTCCGTTGCAAGGAAAAAGCGCACATTGCGCTGCTGGGAAAAGCGCTCCCTACCATGCGTTACCTTTGCGGCGGTGAAATTGCCGGCATGCGGCTGACGCAGAAGGATTTCGCGGCGGTGGGAGCCGCCGGGGAACACTCGGACGGTGTTGTGGATTATGCGATCGATGTGATCGGCGTGAAGATTGCCTATTTTGCAAAGGAAATGGAAACCGGCGACGTAAAGTTCAGCCTTCGAGCTATCGCGCCGTACCGGATCGACGGCGTCGCGGAACAGTTTGGCGGTGGCGGCCATCCGTTGGCAGCGGGCTGCACGGTAGCAGGCCCGATGCGGCAGGCGGTTCGTAAAATGGAGAAAACGCTGGAAAAAGCATATCACGGGGGCGGCGAAGCGTGACACAGAATACCCGGCCGCAGGCCTTGTGCGGTTTTTTGAACTTGCTGAAACCACCGGGAATGACTTCCGCACAGGCGGTCGCAAAGGTTCGCAAACTGGCGGACAGAGCGAAAATCGGGCATGCCGGTACGCTGGACCCGGAGGCGGCCGGCGTACTGCCGCTGATGATCGGCAAGGCGGCGCGCCTGTTTGATTATTTGCAGGATAAAGA
>JAQUXV010000203.1 GCA_028692205.1 Eubacteriales bacterium | reverse complement strand
GCGGGCGACCTGATGCTGATTACCGACGTGCTTAACCTGTCCGGCAAGAACCCGCTTACCGGCCCGAACCTGGATAAATACGGCCCCCGCTTCCCCGATATGACCCGAGCGCTGGACCGCGAGCTGCAGGCCCTCACGCTGGATACGGCTGCGAAGCTGGAAATTCCTCTGCAGCAGGGTGTGTACTGCTGGCTCAACGGCCCCACCTACGAAACCCCCGCTGAAATCCGTATGGTGCGCACGCTGGGCGCGGACGCCGTGGGCATGAGCACGGTGCCGGAAATTATCGTGGCCCGCCACGGCGGCATGCGCGTGCTGGGCATTAGCTGTATTACCAATATGGCGGCGGGCGTGCTGGATCAGCCCCTGAACCACGAGGAAGTCATGGAGATGGGCAACAAGGTAAAAGGCACCTTCCGCGCGCTGCTGGACGGCGTGATCGAAAGCTTATAGTATTTACAGGGAAATGATGGGCAACTCACGCCCGCGCCTGCAACGGTGGCGCACCTCCACTTTGCGCTCGAAGAACCTTGAAATAGCTCCGCTATTCCTGCGGCTCTTCTCGCACAAATTGGAAGCCGCCGCCGCTGCAATCGCAGACGTGATTACCCATCGTTTCCCTGCCCTCTCCATATGGTGCATGGCGGGGGGGACGATGCCGCTATTCCTGCGAATTCCGCAACCGCAGCCTGGCGAAAAGCAGCCTCGGTAACGCACAGGTTCTTGAACCATCGTTTCCCTGTCTGTTCTTTTGGTTCATAGGACGGGAAAAGGGGCGCGGGCAAAGAGAACAGGGGCTATCTTGAGTTTTTTCCGCCGCCACGATATAATAGGCTGATCCCGGCGCGAACACCTGCCGGAAAACCACAGGAAACGAGGGCGTACCGTGGGCATTTTTAGCCGTTTACAAGCATGGTGGTCGTGGCTGACCACCGATCCGGTTGGATTTATCATTTATATGGCGTATTTTGCCGTCGCCGTGCTGCTGACCCTGATGCTGCATGAAATTGCGCACGGCTATGTGGCTTACCGCTGCGGCGATCCGACCGCCAAGATGCTGGGCCGTCTGACGCTCGACCCGCGCAAGCACCTGGACCCGATCGGCACGGTTTGCCTGGTGCTGTTCGGTTTCGGCTGGGCAAAGCCGGTGCCGGTGAATCCACGTAATTTTAAGGGCAACTACCGCCGGGACGACTTTTTAGTGTCTGTGGCGGGGGTGACGACCAATTTAACGCTGTTTATCGTATCGCTTTTTCTGGCGACAATCATTAACCCGCTGCTGTGGAAGCCCGAAGTGATACAGGCCAACGGCGGCGCGGTGGAATTTCTATCCTCCAGCGGCGTGGGCTACTCCATCCTGCTCAGCGGTTCCGGCGCGGATTTTTCCCAGTATATGCTGCACCCGTGGCTGATGCATGTGCAGCGCTTCCTGCTGCTGTTCTCCACGATGAATGTGGCGATCGCCGTTTTTAACCTGCTGCCCATTCCGCCGCTGGACGGCTTTCATGTGCTGAATGACCTTGTCTTAAAAGGCAAATTGACCATGAACCGCCAGTTCTTCCAGGCGGCGCAGATCATCCTGCTGATACTGGTGTTTACGGGCGCGCTTACCACTGTGCTCACCACGGTAACCGGGGCAATCTCGGGCGGTGTGCTGCACCTGTTCCTGCTTTTGGAGGGCGCGGCGTAATGGCCGTCTACATCCGGCTGAAGCAATTCGACGGCCCGCTGGATTTGCTTTTGCACCTGATCGGCAAGGCGAAGATCGACATCAAGGATATCTTTGTAAGCCAGATCACCGAGCAGTTTATCGAAATTGTGCGGACCGCGCCGGATTTTGACCCGGAGGAAGCCAGCGAGTTCATCGCCATGGCTGCCACGCTGGTGGAAATCAAGAGCCGGGCGCTGCTGCCCCGGCCGCCCCAGCCCGAGGAGGAAGACCCCGAGCAGGCGCTGATCGCGCGCCTGACCGCATACAAACAATTTAAGGAAAGCGCCGAATTCATGGCGGCGTTTGAGAAGAGCGCCCAGCAGGTATTCGGCAAGCTGCCGGAGGAAATCCCACTGCCGCCGCCGACGCTGGAAATCGACGGCTTGACGCTGAACGCGCTGTGGGAGGCGCTGCGGCGCGTGACCGAGCGCGCTCCCCGCGAGGAAGCGGAGATCGAACCCCGCCTGCGCGATATCCGCCGGGACAACTACACCGTGGAAGGATGCATGAAGACCATCCAGACGCGGCTGAAGCGCGGGGAAACCCGCTTTGAAGAGCTGTTTCAGGGTACGCCGGACCGTGAGGAGATCGTAACGCTTTTCATCGCGCTGCTGGAACTGCTGCGGCTTGGAAAAGCCCACGCCGCGCAGGGCGGAACGTTCGGGCAGATTATGCTGTATCCGGGAAGGAGGAAGAGGGCCGTTGGAGCCGAATGAAGCGACCCATGCCATTGAGGCGATCCTGTTTGTTTCCGGGGATGCGGTAACCGTGCCGGACCTTGCGCAGGCGCTGGAAATGAGCGAGATGGAAACCGTACACGCCGTGGAATTGCTGCAAAAAGATTATGAAAGCCGCACCTGCGGCATCATGTTAAAGCGCTACGGCGACCATGTAAAGCTGGAAACCCGCGCGGAATATGCCCCCTATGTGGAGCGGATGCTCCAGCCCGTACAGCGGCAGTCGCTTTCGCAGGCGGCGCTGGAAACGCTGGCGGTGATTGCCTACCGGCAGCCCACCACCCGCGGCGAAGTGGAACTGGTACGCGGCGTAAAGTGCGATTATTCGGTGCTGTCCCTGATGCGCAAGGGCCTCATCAAAGAGGTTGGGCGCAAGGAAGCGCTGGGCCGCCCGATATTATACGGAACGACGGACAAATTTCTGGAACATTTCGGCATTGCGGACGTGCGGGAACTGCCGCCCCTGCCGGAACCCAAGTCGGTGAACGATGAGGGCGAGGAAGAAGAACCGCTAATCCCGTAAATTGAAACGATAAATGATCAAGAGGCCCGCTGCCATGGCGGGCCTCGCTTTACTACGCTTTAGCAAGTTGAAACCATTAATGGTTTCAACAAAAAGCCGCCCGCTATGCGGGTGGGTTAAAGCTTAAGCAGAACAACATCCTTTCTGCTAAAATGGTGAGGTTCAAGCCACCAAACAAGCAGAGAGGATGTTGTCCTATGGCAGAAAGTTTAGCACATACAAAATAGGTGTGCAAGTATCACATCGTATTCACACCAAAATACAGACGCAAAATCATATACCATGAGCTACGAAAGGACATTCAAGGAATCATTCAGGACCTGTGCAAGTGGAAAGGGGTAGAAATTATAGAGGGGCATATGATGCCAGATCATATACATCTTTTGTTAAGTATCCCCCCGAAATATAGCGTATCTCAGTTTATGGGATACCTCAAAGGGAAGAGTGCAATGATGATTTTTGAAAGACACTCCAACTTGAAATACAAGTTTGGCAATCGAAATTTCTGGGCGACAGGATATTATGTTAGTACGGTCGGGCTAAACACAGCAACTGTGCAAAAATACATCAGGGAACAGGAAAAAGCTGATCAGATACAAGATAGCTTGAGCAAAAAGGAGCATGAAGACCCTTTCAAGGGTAGCAAGTAATCAATCCACAATGGCTTGAACGAAGCGAAAGCCAGCGTCATTTAGGCGCTGGCAATCATTAGCCCTTATAGGGCTTGTTCATGCCACCCCTCTTAGGGGTGGTCATGACTGAAAAAGGCCCATTTGCTTTGTCGCCCGCTCCGCAACGGGCGGTCATGTACGTCCAAGTACGCTCCCGCCCGTGCGTGGTTTGGCTTCGCGTATCTGGAGCTTTTAAGCAAACTGAGCTTGCGTGTCCGCATAAGGTTTGTCAACGGCTTGAGGCCCGCTGCAATGGCGGGCCTGTTTGCTTGCCAACCCTTGATAATTTTGGAAAGGATGCGATCCGAATAACCGGGCGCGGGACAGAAAAACGGTGGAAAGGAAAAGCTGTTGTTTGACGATGGAAAGCACCTTCGCCGGAGCAAAATAATTTCTCAACAGCCTCCCATTACAACGTCACAATCCGCTGCCGGTACATAAGCCCCGACGGCAGCCCAGCCCCGAGCGCCCAAAGCTCGTAGGCGCGCTCATCCAGCGCATAGAGGGGATTGCCAATATCGCCGTCCGCCGCTTTGGCGATCACGTAATCCCGCTGAAAAGCCGTCAGCAGGTCCTTGCTTTTCTTGCGGAAGCCCAGCAGCCGCGCATATTCCGGCAGAGGGTGTTCGGAAAGCAAGTCGGCAGTTACGCCAAGCATTGCGTGGGTGGCCAACCGGTTTAGGCGCGCATAGGCGTACCGTTTGGTTTTCAGCAGGCTCAGCAGCTCTGCGCGGCTGTTCGCCTCCCGCGCGGCTTTTAGCAAGCGGTTTTCCAGCCCCTCGGTGCAATCGGGCAGCTTCTTAAGCGCTTCGGGAGTGGCGGCGCGCAGCGTGTGCAACAGCAGCGTATCCAGCGCTTCGGGGCGGTGGAACGCTTCGCCCGCGAGGGAATAGCCGCAGGCGCGTTCCGCCGCCGCAACGTCGCTTAGCAGGAACGCTTTCCGTACGGCGGTGGCGGAGGGATAGCCGAGCATTTCCAGATCGGTTGCGTGGTAATCACCCTCGCGGGTTACAGGCAACGGCTCAATAGCGCTTTTCAGCCGTATCAGCGCGCGCAGGTAACAAATGCCCAGTATATTGTTGGGCTTCGCCAGCAGGGTTTGCAGGGTGTCGGCGGAGAAAGCCGCCGCGCCGCCTGCCAGCCCCGCGGCAACCGCTTCCGCCTGCGCCGCCGCGAAGGGCCTGCCCTCGCAAAGCGCGGCGCGCAGTGCAGCCTGAAAGGCGTCGTTCGGCGCTTCCAGCAGCGCTGCGGCGGCTGTGAGCGGCGCAAGATCGTCCGCCTCCAGCCCAAAAGAAAGGTGCGTTACCACACCGAGTTTCATCAACAGCGCCACGCCGCCAAGCGCAAAATTTTCCGCCTCGCGCACGGCAAAGGCGCAAGGAAGCTCCAGCACCGCGTCCGCTCCGGCGGCAAGCGCCGCTTTGGCCCGGAAGGCAGGCGAAAACAACGCGGGCATCCCGCGCTGGGTAAAGCAGCCGCTCATTACGCACACAATGCGCGCGTCGGGCAGTTGCTGCCGGATCAGCGAGAACTGGCGCGCGTGCCCGCGGTGGAACGGATCGTATTCGCAGATAACGCCGACGATGGGAAGCATAGTTCTCCCTCCTCCGGGCTTGTGCCGGTGCGCCCATTGATCGGGGTATGCATACGCAAAGAACGCAAAAACCGGGAAATTTCGCCGTCTGGACGAAAATAATTGTGTTTTCCATGTATAACGGCCCGTTTTTTCCTGATTCTATTCCATTTCGGAGCCGAAAGGTGTATAATATTGCGGTTGTATACAGATACAAGCCATTTGTATTCTATCACATAAGGGAGGAAACCGCCATGTCCGT
>JAQUXV010000202.1 GCA_028692205.1 Eubacteriales bacterium | reverse complement strand
ACGCCGCCATGACGGCGGTGGAAGACTATAAAGGGTTCACACTTTCCGATGCGACGGCGGAGGAGAAAAGCGCCTACGTTGCCGAAGTGATGGCAACCTTTGCCGACAAGAAGCCCACACTGGCGGACATTGCCGATACGGATGCGGGAATCCCCTTCTACATTTTCTTAATGACGGACAGCGACGGCCCGTACTATTATGCCGAAACCATCGTCGGCGGCACGAGCCTGGACTTTTGCTGCTATTACTATGACGTCACTCTTTTGCCGGATAACGCGCTGCTTGCTGATTTGGAAACGGTGCTGCGCACCCTTCGGCTGACGGGCGGCAGCGATTCCGATCAGATATAACCCGGTTTGACAAAGTAGGCCTGTTTGTGTTGTCGCATGTACTCTTTTATATTTGGAGGGGTTTCGTCCCCGTTTAACAGCAACGAAAAAAGCTCCCGGTGAAGGAAGCTTTTTTTCGTTGCGCCGTCGGGTTTGCGGCGAAGCAATTATTCCGGGCGGCGAAGGCCAATCCAGCCTCGCCGGATCGGCGGACGTCAGCGAATGACGTCTACATGCATGAAGGGGCGAAGCGCTTCCGGTACGGTGACGGAACCGTCCTCGTTCTGGTAGTTCTCCAGAATCGCGGCCACCGTGCGGCCCACGGCCACGCCGCTGCCGTTCAGAGTGTGGCAGAACTGCGGCTTGTCCTTCGGGTTCTCACGGTAGCGGATGCTCGCGCGGCGGGCCTGAAAATCCTCGCAGTTGGAGCAGCTGGAGATTTCCACATAGCGGTTATAGCTGGGCATCCATACTTCGATGTCGTATGTTTTCGCGGCGCTGAAGCCCATATCGCCTGTGGACAGGCAAACCACGCGGTAGGGGAGACCCAGCAGCTGTAGCACCTTCTCGGCCTCGGCGGTCATGGTTTCCAGCTCGTCGTAGCTCTGCTCGGGCTTGGCGATCTTCACCATTTCCACCTTGTTGAACTGGTGCTGGCGGATCAGCCCGCGGGTATCGCGGCCCGCGCTGCCCGCCTCGCTGCGGAAGCAGGCGGAGAACGCGCAATGCCGGATGGGCAGCGTTTCTCCGTCCAGAATCATATCCCGGTACAGGTTGGTTACGGGCACCTCGGCGGTGGGAATGAGGAAGGTGTTGGGGTCCACCTTGTAGGCGTCCTCCTCAAACTTGGGCAGCTGGCCGGTGCCGGTCATGGTTGTGCGGGTGACCATGTAGGGCGGAAGAATCTCCTCGTACCCGGCCGCGGTGTGCGTGTCCAGAAAGAAGCTGATAATCGCCCTTTCCAGCCGCGCGCCCAACCCGCGGTAGACTGTGAAGCGCGCGCCGCTGATCTTGGCGGCGGCGTCAAAATCGAGAATTTTCAGGTCGGTGCCGATGTCCCAATGGGGCTTGGGTTCCCACGCAAACGCGCGCGGCATGCCCCAGCGGCGCTGTTCCACGTTTGCGGTATCATCCTTCCCCAGGGGTACGGATGCGTGCGGGTAGTTGGGGGTGCTCATTAAAAAATCGTTCATGGCCGCGTCCAAATCGGCAATATCGCCGTCGATGGCGGTAATCTCGTCGCCAAGCTTGCGCATCTCGTCCATGATAGCGGCGGTTTCGGCCTCGGGCGCGCCGTTTTTGCGGGCGACGCCGATCTGCTTGCTGGTTTGGTTGCGAAGCGCTTTTTTAACCTCTACTTCGGCCATCAGCGCGCGGCGGCGCTCATCCTTTTCCAGAAAAGCGTCCACAGCGTTCGCGTCCATATTGCGGCTGACAAGCATATCCTTGAGTTCCTGCGGGTTTTGACGAATCCTGCGAATATCCAGCATGTTGGTTCCCTCCTGTGATCATCGGCCAGATGAATATGAAAACGCCCCTGCCGACGGCTTACGCCATCGCAGGGACGGAGGGTGCGTTTCTCCGCGGTGCCACCCGGCTTAAGCGCGAGGGTTTGGCCTGCGCTTCTCTTTTACCTGCTGTATCGGGCATACCCGGCCGGTTCATCGCCGACGGCTCTTGCGGTGGAAAGGACTGCGCGCTTTTTCGGGCTTGCACCAACCGCCAGTTCTCTGCAAAAGCGCTGCGATCCCCGCCGCGTTCATCGCTGTGGATGTATTATACGCGCGCCGCCTGCTTTTGGCAAGCATTTCCGTTGGGACGGCTGCGGATCAGGAAAGCACGCGCGAATAGACGATGCTGCGGATTTTGCGCGTCAGCGGCGTTGTGCCGGATTCGGTACGCTGCTGCATGATCAGAAGGATCATATCTTCTTTCGGGCAAACGGTCATGTAGGGGCCTGTCCAGCCGTCCCATCCGAATTCGCCGGGCACGCCGAGCGTGTAGCTTTTGGCGGGATCCTCCAGTACGCGCATCAGGCCGCCATACCCGTAGCCGTAAAGCGAATCGAAATAGACCGTTTTTTTCTGCTCATCGGTCAGGTGGTTGTGGGAAAGCCACTCCACCGAAGACGGGGAGAGGACGCGTGTGCCGCCGAGGGAGCCGTTGTTCAGCAACATCCGGGCGAAGGAAAGAACATCGTCGATGGTGGAAACGGCGCCCGCGCCGCCCGCGATATATGGCGGCCGAACCGTGCTCGCGCCTACGGCCAGATAACCCTCCGGATAGGGAGAGAGCATTCCGTTCTTCCGCTCGTAAAGCGTGGCAAGGCGGTCCTGCTTCTCCTCGGGCACAAAGAAACCCGTATCTTCCATGCCCAGCGGGGCGAAAAGCGCTTTGGTCATGTATTCGTCCAGCGGTTTGCCGGAAACGATCTCGATAATCGCGCCCAAAACATCCGCCGAGGTGCCGTACTGCCAGCGTTCGCCCGGCTGAAACATCAGCGGCAGTCCGCCGATGCGGTTGGCAACGGCGATCGTATCGGGGGCGTTGCCTTCGGCTGTCTCCCGCTCCAGCTCGGCGAAAAGCACGCCGGCCGCACGCTCCGCGGGCGTTGTTTCACCCGGATAGCACAGCCCCGAAGTCATCGAAAACAGGTCGCGCACCTGCACGGGCCGGTTCACGGGCACCGTTTCGCTGTCGCTGATGGCCACGCGCTGGTCCTTGAACCCTTCCAGAAAATCCGATACGGGGGCAAGCAGATCCAGCAGCCCGCGTTCCACAAGGGTCATCGCAGTGACGGCCGTCATGGGCTTGGTAAGCGAGTAGAGCCTGAAAATCGTATCCCGGCAAATGGGCGTGTTACGGCCCAGATCGGCGTGGCCGCTGCCACACAGAAAAGCTTCCTCGCCGCGACGCCACAGCAGGGTGAGCGCACAGGGGGTTTCGCCCCGGGCGATGGTATCGTCCATTACACGCGCGACGTCCTTACGCACTTTCTTCATGATCGTTCGCCTCCCGAAGGATGATTTGCGGGTGCATCATAGCACGAAACCGTTGAAAAGTCAATGCTCAGGCCTGCTTGCGTGCCTGTCGGGCCGCGCTGGGAGGGCTTTCCCGGCTCCACGCCGTCGGGGGGACGACCGCCCCGCTCTACGCCGGATTTTACGGCGGGGGTTGGAACGGGGGAGGAGGATTTGGCTTGAAAGCAGAATAGTAACTAGATGGTAATAAGGAGGCGCTCATGCAGAAAAACGGGCCGGAGAACCCGGTAACGCCCTTGCTGGAGGGTGAGGAGATCTACCGTCGCGGCAGCGTGACAACGGCGGAGCAGAGGCCGGACACGCTGGTTCTGCGTGTTGGCACCAGCCCGGCGCAGACGGTGACGCTGCGCGCCGACGGCAGGGCGGAATGTACGTGCGGCGCGAGCGGAAGCGAGGGCTGCGGGCATATCGTGGCCGCAATGCTCAAAGCCGGTGCGGACGGCTCGCTGGCGAGCCTTCGGCAGGAACAGGAGCTGGCGCTGGGGCGGGATATGCTGCTGGCGCTCGGCCGTGCCATGCCCGGCGGTGAGAGTGTGCGCATCGCGGTTGCGCTGCGCCTGTTTGAGGACGGGCGCGCGGGGCTTGGGCTGCAAATCGGGCAGGAACGGCTGTATGCCGTACGCAATATTCCGGAACTGTTAACCTGCTATACGCGCGGCGCTACGTTGGAGCTTTCCTCCCGTTTTGCCTACAGGCCTTCCGGCATGCGCTTCTCCAAGGACGACGAAGCGCTGCTGGCGATGCTGCTGAGCCATGTGCCCCTGCGGGAAGGAAATGCGGATGAGGCGGACGACGGCGAGGCGAACCGCCCTGCCGCCGAGGGCCGGTTTTTGGTTTTAACAGGCGCGTTTTTACAAAGCGTGCTCCGCTTTTTGGAGAACAGGCCGTTTTTGCTGATGACGCGGCAAGGCCGGCAGGCGCAGCCGAACGTACACACGGTGGAGCTGCCGCTGTGCTTTTCGGTAACGCTGGAGGGCGACGAAATTGTTGTGCATACGGACGGAATGGACGATTTGCGGCCGGTGACGCCTGATGCGCGCTACGTGCTTTACGGCGGGCGGGTCGTGCGCCTGCACAGCGCTCAGGCGCGTGTTTGCAGGCTGCTGGCCGCGCAGGGAACCACCTTCCGCTGCCCGAGCGGGGAGACGGAGGATGCGCTTTCCATGCTGCTTCCGGCACTGTCTACCGTGGGCGCCGTGGTGCCCGAGGCAAGCCTGAGCGGCCGGCTGCTGAATGAACCGCTGAAGGCCAAGGTATATATCGACCTGCGGGACGGCAATGTGGAAGCGCGGGTGGAACTGCATTACGGCGGGCAGGTTATCGACCCCTTCGAGGCGGAAAGCGGTGCGCGTTCCGTGACCACGGATCTTCAGGAAAGGCCAAAACTACTTTTACGGGACGGGCGCACCGAAAGCGAACTGCTGGATTTCTTTTCCGACGCGGGCTTCGTGGTGCGCGAAGGGCGCATCGTGCTGCGCCGCGCGCGGGAAATTCTCGCGTTTTGCACACAGGGCGTTACGGAACTGGGTAAGCTGGCGGATGTGTATGTAAGCGAGGACTTCCGTAAAATTCGCCCGCGCCGCTTTAACGGCAAGGCGGCTTTCCGGATGCGGGGCGGGCGGCTGGTATTCTCCCTGCTGGACGGCACGGAGCCGGTGAGCGAGCTGGTGCCGATTTTGCAGGCCGTGCAGGCCCGCCAGCAATATGTGCGCTTGAAGAGCGGCGAGTTTCTGGATGTGCGGGATATGGCCGCCCTCGCGCCGGTGGCGCAGGAGTTGCTGGAAGCCGCCGCGATTGATGATCCCCACGCCGCGCCGGACGCGCGGGAGCTGAGCTTCGGGTCCTACCGGGCGGCGTACATGGTAAGCATGATGCGCATGGCCGGTGGCGAAGTGGAAGCTTCCGGCGAGGTGGAGCACGCCACAAAGGCGCTTACCGAGCGCGCCGAACAGGCGGAAAAGTATATCCCTTCACGGCTGCAACGCAAACTGGCGCCCTACCAGAAGCGCGGAACCGGGTGGATTTTATCGCTGTACGAGGCGCGCATGGGCGGCATTCTGGCCGACGAAATGGGCCTTGGGAAAACCGTGCAGGTGATTGCCGCGCTTT
>JAQUXV010000201.1 GCA_028692205.1 Eubacteriales bacterium | reverse complement strand
CAACTCGCTGTGGTCGCTCATCCTGCCGCGCATCGCGACGGCCGTCGGCATCTTCTACATGCGGCAGTATATTACCGATGTGCCGGACGAGATTGTGGAAGCGTCGCGGATTGACGGCTGCAGCGACCCCGGCATCTTCCTGCGCATCATCCTGCCGATCATCAAACCGGCGCTGGCTTCGTGGGCCAGCCTTACGGTGATCGCCCGCTGGAACGATTTTTTCTGGCCGCTGCTGTTTCTACGCAAGAGCAGCATGTACACGCTGATGGTTTCCGTATCCATGCTACCGACCAGCGACGGTCTTTCAACGCCGTGGCAGGTGGTGCTGTCCGGCACGACGATTGTGATCGTACCCAGTATACTGTTGTACCTGCTGCTGCAAAGCTTTCAAAAATCGGGCCTTACGGCTGGAGCCGTGAAAGGGTAATACCATGCAAAAGAATGATCCGCGCTATGCCGCGTATGTGGCCGTGCTGCGTAAGCACCTGCGGCCTGCCATGGGTTGCACCGAGCCGATCGCCATCGCCTATGCGTCCGCCATCTGCCGCCATACGTTGGGCTGCCTGCCCGAAACGGTGGAAGTGCTGGTGAGCGGCAATATCCTGAAGAACGCAAAATCGGTAACCGTGCCGAATACCAACGGCAAAAAGGGCATCGATGCGGCCTGCGCCGCAGGCATCATCGCGGGCGACGCGCAAAAGGAACTACAGGTGATCGCCGCCGTAACCGACGAGCAGCATGCCGAAATCGACCGGTACCTGCAGGAAAAGCATATCACCGTCGGCCTGAAGCCCGACGCGCGCGTATTTGATATTCTGGTGCGCGCCACCGGATGCGGGCATACGGCGGTTACTCGCATCGCCGACCGCCACACCAATGTGGCGGAGGTGGAATTGGACGGTCACGTACAGCAGCGCAGTGACCTGTGTGAGGAAAACTGTGCCGTCGATCCGGATGAAGAACTGCTGACCATCGAAGGCATTTTCGACTTTGCCCGCACCTGCGATACCGGCGATGTGGCCGAGGTGCTTGACCGGCAAATCGAGTATAACACCGCGATTGCCAAAGAAGGCCTCAGCGGCCGGTGGGGCGCGGCGGTCGGCAAGGTGCTGCTGGACAGCTACGGCGACGCCGATGTGCGCGTGCGTGCCCGCGCCTACGCGGCGGCGGGTTCCGACGCGCGCATGGCGGGCTGTGAAATGCCGGTTATCATCAACTCCGGGAGCGGAAATCAGGGGATTACCGTGTCCCTCCCCATTATCGAATATGCTAAAGAACTGAACGCAACCCACGAGCAATTGCTGCGTGCGCTGGCGCTGGGCAATCTGGTGGCGATTCGTGTAAAGGCGCTTATCGGTTACCTGTCCGCATTCTGCGGGGCGATCACGGCGGGCTGCGCCGCGGGCGCGGGCATCGCGTTCCTTTCGGGCGGCGATCTCTATGTGATTAACCACACGATTGTCAACTGTCTGGCGGTGCTTCCAGGCACGATCTGCGACGGCGCAAAGCCCTCCTGCGCGGCGAAGATCGCCTCGGCGGTGGACGCGGGCATTATGGGTTACCAGCTTACGCTGGCGGGCAAGCAGTTTCGCGACGGTGAAGGCATCATTAAAAAGGGTGTTGAAAACACCATCCGCAACATCGGCCGCCTGGGGAAAGAAGGCATGCGCGACACTGACGCCGAGATATTACATATGATGACCGAGTAATCACCCCCCCAGCCTGCTGAAAAGGCTCCGTCTGTGTTGTCACCTGCGCCCCATCGGTCGGTCACGTACGTTCGTGTACGCTCCCTCCCGATGGGACTGGGTTCCTAACATCCGGGGCCTTTTGAGTAGGCTGGGTTTTGTGTGCGGAGGAATAGAACGGCCGAAAAGAGAGCTGCTTGTGTTATGATACCGGCCTGATTGATTTGGTATGGGCGGTATTGAACGGACGATAATGATCTTGAGACAAACAACTTCTCATATGAATAGCGCCCCCTGAAACCATGGTTTCAGGGGGCGCATATTGTATGGGGTTTTACACGCCGGGCTTACGGGGTTGTGTGCTCCTGAATAATGCGTTTGAACACCTTCACCGTGTCCTGCGTTTCGGCCAGCTCGGCGCGCAGCATGGCGTTTTCGGCTTGCAGGGCCATAACGCGCGGGCCTTCCTGCGCATGACCGCCGTTATGCAGGGCGTCGCCGTTGGCGGCGTGGGTATAGGCGTGTCCGGATTCCGGCGTTTGCTTGTAGTCCACCACGAACAGCTCGTCGGTCATCTGGTTGTACAGGCCGCGCGCCGTGTAATGCGTGTGCAGCAGTTCGTGCGACCGGTGGCCGTTGGGCTCGCCGAGGAAATCCGCATAGATTTTCTGGATAACGGGATTTTCGTGGGATTTCCGCAGCGTTTTGCTCTCGTCCTCGGTGTACAGGGCGCGCATCCGCTTGGCGCGAATTTCCGGGTCATCGCTGCGCGGCTGGCCGCCGCCGGTGATGCAGCCGCCGGGGCAACCCATGATCTCCACAAAGTGGTAGGGGGACTCACCCGCCTGAATCTGGTCCATCAGCTGTTTCGCGCCCGCGAAGCCGCTGGTAACCGCCACCTTGACGTCGACACCCTCAAGATACGCGTATTCCGGCAGCGCGTTTTCGATGTGGATGGTTGCCGACTTGATCTGCTCCAGCCCGACAATGGGGGTTACGTGCAGCTTCTCAAACGGCAGCTCCCGGCCGGTGACCAGCTCGTAAACGGTGCGCAGCGCCGCTTCCATCACACCGCCCGTAACGCCGAAGATGTCCGCCGCGCCGGAGGACAGGCCCAGCGGGCTGTGGAAAGAGCTGTCCTTTAAGGAAGTGAAATCGATACCCGCGCTGTGGATCATTTCGGCAAGCTCGCGGGTAGTCAGCACCGCGTCCACGTTCTGGAGACCGCCGTTTTGCATTTCGCGGCGGTCGATTTCAAACTTTTTGGCGGTGCAAGGCATTACGGAAACGACAAACATGTCTTCGGGGTCGATGCCCTTCTGCTGGGCATAATAGCTTTTCACAATCGCCCCCATCATGGTGTGCGGGGATTTGCAGGTGGACAGGTGCTTCAGCTGATCGGGATAATGATGCTCGATGTATTTAATCCAGCCCGGGCTGCAGCTGGTGATGATCGGAAGCGTTGCGGAGCCGCCGGTCAGCGCGGCTTTTACGCGCCCGAGGAACTCCGTGCCCTCCTCCATGATGGTCAGGTCGGCCGCCCAGTTGGTATCGAACACGTCGTCAAAGCCCAGTTCTTTCAGCGCGGAGGCCAGTTTGCCCGTGCAGCGGGTGCCCGGCTCCAGCCCGAACTCCTCGCCGATGGCCACGCGCACGGCGGGAGCCACCTGCACCACGGTGCGGCGTGTGGAATCGTTCAGCGCCGCCCAAACCCGTTCCGTGGAGCTGGTTTCCTTCAGCGCGCCCACCGGGCACACCACCGTGCACTGTCCGCAGAAGGTGCAGCTTACCGCGCCCAGCGGCAGGTTCATCGCTGGGCTGACCTCAGTTTTGAAACCGCGGTTCTGCGCGTTCAGAATGCCGGTCTGCTGGATTTTGTTGCACACCGCCACGCAGCGGCGGCACAGAATGCACTTGCTCAGGTCGCGGGTGATGGCCACGGAGGTATCCACCTTGCGTGTGGAACGCTCGCCTTCGAACCGGGAACGTTCCACCCCCAGCTGGATGCCGAGTTTTTGCAGCTCGCAGGATTGGTTGCGCTTACAGAACAGGCAGTCCTTATCATGGTCGGACAGGATCAGCTCGTAAAGCACTTTGCGTGAATCGCGCACGATTTTGGAATTGGTGTATACCTCCATGCCCTCGGCGGCCTGCGTAATGCAGGAGGCCTGCAGGGTCTTGGCGCCTTTTACCTCCACCACGCAGATGCGGCAGGAGCCGACGGCGCTGACATCCTTCAGGTAGCAAAGCGAAGGAATGTCGATGTTGTTCATGCGCGCCGCTTCCAGAATGGTTGTGCCTTCGGGAACCGTGATGGGTTTTCCGTTAATGGTCAGATGCAGCATATTCCTCACCTCCTGTCACAGTGCAGGCAACGCATGGATTCGGCGATGGCGTTGAGCTTGTGGTAACCCAGCAGCACTTCGTCAAAATCCTTCGTCCTGCTTTCCACCGGCAGGTAATCCTGCGGGAACCGGTTGTGGATGAGCACTTCGTCGTCATCCACGGACTCCGGAATGTCGATCACGCGGCCCTTGTTCAGCTTGCCGGCACCGCTGCAGAACAGGTCGATGGATACGGCGGCCTGCTTGCCGTCGGCAATCGCGCGGATCACCTCGTCCGGGCCCCGGGCGACGTCGCCCCCGGCGAACACGCCTTCCATGGTCGTCATCATAGTTTCTGGGTCGGTGATGAACGTACCCCACGGGGTAACGCCGATATCGGTCTTTTTGATGAAAGGCAGGTCGGCGTACTGGCTTACGGCGGGGATTACGGCATCCACGTCGATGAAGAAGTTGGAGCCTTCGATGTGTGTGGTGTTGCGGCGTCCGCGGTTATCGAAGTTGGACATTTGGCGGCGCACGCATTCCAGCTGCGCGGCGCGCCCTTTTTCGTCGGGCAGGATACGCACGGGGCTTACCAGCTCAATCAGCTCAACGCCCTCCTCTAGCGCCTCTTCCACTTCGATATCATAGGCGGGCATTGCGTCGCGGGTGCGACGGTACAACAGGAGCACCTTCGCCGCGCCCAGCCGGACGGCGGTGCGGGCGGAATCGATGGCGGTGTTGCCGCCGCCGATCACGGCGACCGTCTGCCCGGTCAGATCTACGCTGTGGTACAGCTTCACATTTTTCAGGAACTCGATGCCCGGCAGAACCCCTTCCAGCTCCTCACCGGGGATGTTCATGCGCTGCGGCAGCTGTGTGCCCGTAGCCACGTACACCGCGTCGTACTCACGGCGCAGCCGGTCGAATGTGATGTCGCGGCCCACTTCGGTGTTCAGGCGGATGGTAAAGCCGGAACGCCGCATATGGTCGATCTCGCGCTCCAGCACCTCCGAAGGCAGGCGGTATTCCGGAATGCCATAGGCCAGCACGCCGCCGGCGACCGGCTCCCGCTCGAACACGTCCACCTCGTAGCCGATGCGGCTGAGGTAGTACGCGCACGTAAGCCCTGAAGCTCCGGCCCCGATCACCGCGACGCTTTTCCCGTTGCGGGGGAACACGATATCCTGCTCAAACTGCTTCTGGTTCTTGTACGCGTAATCGGCCACAAACCGTTTGAGGCTGCAAATGGAAATGGCCTCGTCTACCGTGGCACGGCGGCATTTGCTCTCGCACGGGCGGGTGCAGATGCGCCCGCAGACGGACGGGAGGGGATTCTCCTGACAAATCAGGTCGTATGCATCCAGGAAGCGGCCTGCGGCGATGAGCGCCAGATAGCCGGGGATGTTGATATGCGCCGGGCAGGTGTTTTCACAGGGGGAGATGAACAAATCGCTGCATACGCCAGCGCGGCAATACTTGCGGCGAATATG
>JAQUXV010000200.1 GCA_028692205.1 Eubacteriales bacterium | reverse complement strand
TGAAGTGCTTTTTGTTGGCGACGCCCCCGCCGATGCGGAACAGGATTTCCCCAAGCGGCGTGCCGATGGGCACCTCCACAATGCCGGAATTGACAATGTCGCCCGCCAGCGCGAACACCTTGGTGCCCTTGGAGCTTTCGGTGCCGTACCGGGCGTACCACTCCGCGCCGTGCAGAACGATCTGGGGGATAGCGGCAAGCGTTTCCACATTGTTGATGATGGTGGGTTTACCGAACAGGCCCTTCTGGAAGGGATAAGGCGGCTTTTGCACGGGCTCGCCGCGGCAGCCCTCGATGGAGGCCATCAGCGCGGTTTCCTCGCCGCAGACGAACGCGCCCGCGCCGATACGGATTTCGATATCGAAGGTAAACCCGGTGCCCAGAATGTTTTCACCCAGCAGCACGTATTCGTGCGCCTGCGCGATGGCGGCGGTCAGGCGCTCAATGGCGAGCGGATACTCCGCGCGGATGTAGACATAGCCCTGCTTGGCGCCGATCGCGAAACCGCCCAGCATCAGGCCCTCCAGCACCGCGTGGGGATCGCCCTCGATAATGCTGCGGTCCATGAACGCGCCGGGGTCGCCCTCATCGGCGTTGCAGACCATGAATTTTTCGTCGCTTTGGGCTTTATAGCCCGCGTCCCATTTAATGCCCGTGGGGAATCCCGCGCCGCCGCGGCCCCGGATGCCCGACGCCATTACAGTTTTTATAGCTGTTTCGGGCGTTTGCTCCGTCAGGGCTTTGGCGATGGCCAGATAGCCGTCCCGGGCAATGTAGGCCTCGATGCTGCTGAAGGCGATAACGCCGCAGTTGTGCAGCGCAATTTTCACCTGCTCCTTAAAAAAATCGATGTCGTCGATGCAGGGAACGTGTTTGCCCAGCGACTGACTGTAAAATGTGTGCTGCTCAAGGATTTTATTCTCCGTCAGGTGCGCCTTGACGACCTCGCGTACGCTTTGGGGATCAAGCTTCACGTAAAAGGTGCGCTCGGGCAGAATAATCATTACCGGGCCGACGGCGCAGATGCCCATGCAGCCCGTTTCGATAACGCAGGCTTCTTCGCTTAAACCCAGTTCCCGCAGGGTGTCCACGGCGGCGTCCCGCACCTTGCCGCAGTCGGCGGAAACGCAGCCCGCGCCCGCGCAGACCAGCAGTTGGTGGCTGTATTTGGCCTGGGTATCCAGATAGGTTTGTTTTACCTTTGCTAAATCATCAATGGTTTGCAGCGTTATACTCATCTTCGTCACCTCCGTTAAAAGCCGGCCAGAATCGAATCGATCTTGCTGGGCGACATCTGCCGGTACACCACGCCGTCGATCATCAAAGCGGGCGCCAGCCCGCATGCGCCGATGCAGCGCGCGATCTCGAACGTAAATTTCCGGTCCGGCGTAGTGCCGCCTACCTCGACGCCGAGTTTCTGCGTCAGGTGATCGACAATCTTCTTGCCGCCGCGTACGTAGCACGCGGTACCCAGGCAAACACGGATGGTGTGCTCGCCCCGCGGGTTGACGGAGAAGAAGGAATAGAAGGTTACCACGCCCGAAACCTCGGACAGCGGCATATCCATTTTATCGGCAATGTACTGCTGCAATTCCAGCGGCAAATAGCCGTAAAGCCCCTGCGCGGTGTGCAGCACCTGGATGAGGCTGCCGCGCTTTCCCTTGTAATACAGGTCGATCAGATCCCCGATTTCATGGAAATCCTGATCCTTTTGCCCGAGTACCGTTACAAGCTTGTCCGACATGATCCACTATCTCCTTTTTTGGTTGAGCGTACTACGGTAAACGTCGTGCGGGCTTCGGACGCTCCGGCAGGAAACACGCAGGTTTAAGGGAAGAAATATGGATTTTTCAGGCCGACACAGGCGGAACCAAAAGGGGGATCGGGCTGCCGGACGCGACCGTCGGCAAACAGCTTCAGGCGCGGCACGTTCAATTTGCGCAGGCGGTTTTCGGAATACCGAAAACGGTTGTACGCAAAAAAGATGCTTCCGATTCCTGAAAGCTCTTACCGATTTCCCTTGCTATACGATTTTGAATCCGAAATACGCACAGGCGAGTACCCACTTTAACACCGCAGCGAAACGCGGAGCCGAAAGCGCGGCGGAACCGCACCGATACTTCGCGACATTGCCACAGCGAAAAACGCCTCGTGATCTGTCCATTCAGCTTTTCAAAATCGTATCAACGGTCGTGCGATTCTCAGTGACGTCAAGTCGTGATTGTCATACGGCGCGGTACGGTCGTGCAGGGAATTGTCAAAATTGTTAAAAATTAAACCATTATTAATATTGTAGAATCTGCGGGGGCGTTTGTCAAGCACAAGTATTGTTTTTCGTATGGAAACAAGCGGCGGACAGGCTGTGAAACAGTACAGCCGAAAAACAATCGAACCCCTTATTCGCATTGACTTTCCACCCTATGGCTTACTATAATGATCCGGAATCCAATACGGGAATGACTTTGATTGAGTCCTGTCCCGCCGTGATCCGGCATACAGAGAGCCGTCGTTTGGTGGAAGACGGTTGAGGAAACGGCGTGGATCTCCCTCATGAGTTGGCGGCTGAACGCGCGCAAGCGCCTGTAGGCTTGCCCGGCGGCGACCGTTATCCGCTGGGCATGTTTTTGCCTTTAAGCGGCCCCGAAAGGGGCAATCGGTGTGGTAACACGGAGTAAAATCTCCGCCTCTGAATTTTTTCAGAGGCGTTTTTGATATCATACGATTTCAAAAAGTCGGCGCATGGAACCTTCCATAATCTACGGTTTTCGTGGCTCCCGGTGCGCGAGAGGTTTGAAAGGGTATGAGGGCTACAAAAAGATGAACTGGGGAGATGAGACTGTGAACGGAATTTTGGTCATGGTAATCGCCATCGTCGTGCTGGGAGGAGCTTATTTAATCTACGGCAGATGGCTTGCCAACAAATGGGGGATCGATCCGAAGGCGAAAACACCGGCTTACGAAATGGAAGACGGCGTGGATTATGAGCCTGCCAGCCCGGAGGTGGTTTTCGGGCACCAATTCGCGTCCATTGCGGGCGCCGGCCCGATTAACGGGCCCATTCAGGCTGCGATCTTCGGGTGGGTGCCGGTGCTGCTGTGGGTATTGCTCGGCGGCGTATTCTTTGGCGCCGTACAGGATTTTTCCGCCATGTATGCGTCGGTGCGCAACAAGGGGCGCACCATCGGCTACATTATCGAAAAGTATATCGGCAAGATGGGCAAAAAACTGTTTCTGCTGTTTTGCTGGCTTTTCTGCATTCTCGTCGTGGCCGCGTTTGGCGATGTGGTGGCTGGCACCTTCAACGGTTTTGCCACGGCGGCGGACGGCACGGTGACAAAGATTATCGCCAACGGTTCCGTAGCGACGACTTCCATGGTGTTCATCGTTGCGGCAGTCGGCCTGGGGATGATCCTGCGGTTCGGCAAGCTGAACAAATGGGTGAATACCGCCATCGCGGTGGCGATGCTGCTGGTATCCATCGTGATCGGCCTCAGCGCGCCTGTTTTCATTTCCAGGGGTTCCTGGCATATTATTGTGTTCTTATACATTCTGCTGGCGTCGGTAATCCCGATCTGGGCGCTGCTACAGCCCCGCGATTATCTGAACAGCTATCTGCTTGTCGCCATGATTGCCGGGGCGGTGGTCGGCGTTTTCATTGCGAACCCGCAGATTAACCTGCCTGCCTTCACCGCCTTCAACGTGGGTGGGATGCCGATGTTCCCGATGCTGTTTGTAACCATTGCCTGCGGCGCGGTATCCGGGTTCCACTCGCTGGTGTCTTCCGGCACCTCCTCCAAACAGATTATGAATGAACGGCACATGCTGCCGGTATCCTTCGGCGCGATGCTGATGGAAAGCCTGCTGGCTGTTATCTCCCTGATCGCCGTGGCCTCGTTTGCCACCGGCGCGGCGGCGGAGCAGGGCTATGTAACCCCGCCGCAGGTGTTTGCGGGCGCAATCGCCAATTTTCTGGCGACGCTGAACCTGCCTAAAGATACGATCTTCACGCTCATCAACCTGGCGGTGTCCGCCTTCGCGCTGACTTCGCTGGATTCCGTGGCGCGCGTCGGCCGCCTGTCCTTTCAGGAGCTGTTTCAGGATTCGGATACGGTTGAGGTCGGCCCGGTGCGCAAGGTGCTGACCAACAAGTACTTTGCGACCGTGGTTACGCTGGCGCTGGCTTATGTGCTGGCAAAGGCCGGTTATTCAGCCATCTGGCCGTTGTTCGGTTCTGCCAACCAGCTGCTGTCGGTGCTTTCCTTCATCGCGTGCGCGGTATTTCTGAAGTGCACCAAGCGGGCCAGCGGCATGATGTATGTGCCGATCTTCGTGATGATGGCCGTAACGTTTACGGCGTTGTCGATCAAAATTGTTCAGCTGAGCGGCAGCTTGTTTGGCAGCCTGAGCGCCAATCCCTTTGCGGATGGCCTGCAACTGGTGTTCGCCGTGCTGGTGCTGGGCCTGGGCGTGTGCGTTGCCTACCAGGGGATTAAAGCGCTGTTTGCGGGCAAGACGGAAGAAGAGGCGGTAAACGCCGTTGAAACGTCGAACGTCACAGCGCAGTAATTGAAAACGTTGTTCAAGGGGACTGCCGAAATCCGGCAGCCCCCAAAATTTGCCGACGAAACCCGCCCGTACGGATTACCAATGGACAGCGGCTCAATTTCGGCAGTTTTCACCCTTTGGTTATCCGATAAAAGGGCTTATAATAAAACCGGCGGCACTGCAAACGCCGCCGGAAACGAGGAAATCCGCAATGATTGATTTATTGGAAGCCCTGATGATTATCTGCTTTGGGTTGAGCTGGCCGATATCCATCTACCGTTCCTACAAATCGCGCACGGCAAAAGGCAAGAGCCTCTTTTTTGAGGTGTTCCTCTGGGTTGGCTATGTGTTTGGCATCGCCCGGAAATTTCTGCAGTTTTACACCGCGGCGGACACAGGGCTGAATTTTCTGTTTTATATGGGCTGGTTTTTCTACTTCCTGAATCTGATTGAAATTACGGTCGATATGGGATTGTATTTTCGCAACGCGAAGCTGGACAAGCTGCGCGAGGCGGAGGAAGAGATTGTTATTATTGAGGAAGAATAAGCGGCCCGGCAGGTACGCAGGGTTCCCGACAACAGTATAAACGGCATCGAACCACCGAGCGTCTGCCCTGTTTTGGGGCAGCCGCGAATTCTATACGTTGAGATTCTCCGTCAATACGCCGAATGGTTACCGGACGCGGTTAAGCCCCTGTTTGCAACATGGAAAGTTTAAAACTTACCGGGGAGAGCCGGGCAGTTTGAACATAACGAGGCTGCATTCCGCGCCGGACTATGGTATGATGATGAAAAGAGCGCCCTGCCCGGAAAGCCGTTGGCCGCGGGCGGCGCACGCACCCTGAACCGGCGAGGAGGAGCGGCTTTGGAAGAAATATTGCAATATACGGTTCTTGGCAATACGGTCAAACAATACTTGATTTTCACAGGCAGCCTGTTGCTGAGCCTGCTGTTTATCCGCATTGCGATGAACCGCCTGCTCAACCGGCTGAAAACCT
>JAQUXV010000199.1 GCA_028692205.1 Eubacteriales bacterium | reverse complement strand
GGAATTGGTTGAAGCCGCTCCCAAGACCCTCAAGGAAGGCGCTTCCAAGGAAGAGGCCGAGAAGATCAAAGAGAAGTTCGCCGAAGTCGGCGCGACCATCGAGATCAAGTAATTTCAATTTCGGATATAAAACCCCACAGGCTCAACAGCTTGTGGGGTTTTTGTGTTAAAAACTGCGGATAGTAATCTGAAACTATATGAAGCGCAGCGGCAGTTTAGGGACTTCCTTGTAGATAAACATTGGATGGAGCTGTTTTTCCGTTTTCAAAACGGGATGCGAAAAATGTTGGGTTTTCATTGTTGCCAATACACTTGAAGATAAGCTGAATAGGGTTCATCGGACGATCAGAAAGTCACCGACAATGTTTGCAGTTTATCAAAGCCGGTAGTTGGGCTCTATGGATATGCGTACATCAACCATGATGGGCAAGCAACACATAGTAGCATGATAAACAACATGAAAATGATGTACGCCGTATTACGAGTTGGTTGAAAAAATGATAGGGGAATTGCAAACGATAACAATCTGCTAGTTGGCATGAATAATAATTAAAGATTAATCAATATGGGGGATATTGAGGATGTAGGGGATGACGGAGCATCCCTAAAAACAGATGGGAGAAGCAAACTCCGGCGGGAACAGCAAACCTCCTGCTGCCGGCGATACAGAACATAAAAGACACTGTAACGATACGCAACACAAAGAACCGCCCTCGGACTTTAATCCGAAGGCGGTTTCCCGGAAATTTTATGGCATTGGAATCGACTACTCGTTGTAGGCATACGCCAGCACAACGCCGCCCATATTGTCGAGACTTGCGATGTAACTGCTCGCCGGGTTTGGAACCGGCACAGTATAGGTGGACGCATCCTCGGCGGCAACCCGATACACCTCATACTTCAACGCGCCGTCCTCATAAATGCAAAGATGGGGATGGGCGATCAGGAACTCGACGTATTCTTCCATGCAGTAATCCATAATCCGCATGGCGGCCGAATGCGCTTTACCCACATAACGATAAAGGTTCAGCTGAATGCTTACGCCGGTTTTATAAGACTTGTCTTCCCAGCTCGAATTGGGGAACCCTTCGGTGGGAAAGCGGAAGATAACACCGTATTTCCAGCCATTGTCGGTAAACCATTTTCCCTGGGCGGAATCCTGAAACTTCTGTTTCCCCACTTCAGGATCTGTTTTACTATAGACATCCAGCCGGAAAGACATTCCGGACTGATACTCGCTTGTGCCGGGGTAGTTAACGGTTTTCTTCGTCTGTTCGATCAGGATATCGCCTGAATACTTTTTGCTCAGGTTCTCCATCTGTTTGTTGAACAGCTCGGTCTGCGTATCGTTGGAGCGGTAGGCTTCGCGAACAAGGTAGTCGCTAAGGCCGTCTTCCGCGGCGGCGGTCACCATATCCTCAAGCGCCTGAAACGCATTGGGGAATACCCGTACGTTACTGTCGGCTACGGCGATCTTCCACCCGCTGGAATTACCAATACTCACCAAGCCGTCCTCACTGAAATCGGAGGGCAGCATGTGCCACGGATTCACCAGCAACAGCCCGCCGGTAAGCAGATCTGCGCGGTCAAGCGTTACATTGGAGACGTTTTCAAGCGGAGTGCTGCTCTCGTCCTCAAGCCGCCAAACCACACCATCCAAAGTGGCTTCCCAATAGGCTGGTTCCGTAGCGGTCAGCTCCCCGGTATCGGGGTCCACCGTTACGCTGGTGCTGGCGCGCAAAGCGTTCATTTTGGCATCAAACGCCTGTTCACCGTCCGCGTTCAATTGATCGACCGCTGCCCGCTGAGCCTTGTAATCGTTAAGCACGGAGGCGTTGCAAAGCAGAAACACCGCCAGGCTGACCGCGACGACGATCACAAGGATGCCGCCCACGCGAAGCAGCAGCTTATAGGGGTCGCGCTTCTTTTGAGGGTCATTGTTGTTGGAACTCATTCGTTAGTCACCACCCAATCCTTGCTTGTGTTTCGTGATATGATAGGTCAATTTGCCAAGCGACCGAAGATATCGTACAGATGTTCCAGTTCCTGAGTGCTGTTATAGCTGAGGGTTATTTTGCCCTTACGCTCATTGCCGCTTAATGTTGTCTGAACGCCGAGGGCTTCGCGGACAGTTCCTTCAAAAGAAGTCAGCTCTGCGCTCAAAGCCTTTTTCCCGGCGGGGGAGGTGTGTTCGCGCGTCTTAGCCTTTTGCGCAATCTCTTCCAGCTTACGTACGCTGTAATCGTGCAGGATGGATTGATGCGCCAATTCCAGCTGGTGGCTTTCTGATGCGATGCCCGCCAAAACCCTCGCGTGGCCGGCGGACAGCTTGCCTTCTACCACCATGTTCAGAATACTTTGCGGAAGGCCCAGCAGGCGAAGCGCGTTGGCGACGGCGGGGCGGCTTTTTCCCAGCCTTTTAGCGGCTTCTTCCTGCGTGTATCCGCACTGCTGCATCAACCCCCGAATTGCCTGCGCTTCCTCAACGGGGTTAAGGTCCTCGCGCTGAAGATTTTCAATCAGCGCGGCTTCCATTTGCTGCTCTTCGGTGAGGCTTCGGATAATACAGGGGACGCTGGTCAACCCTGCCAGCCTGGCGGCCCGGTAGCGGCGTTCGCCTGCAATAATGCGGTAACGGGTTCCGTTTTCCACCGCAAGAATAGGCTGCAACAC
This sequence comes from Eubacteriales bacterium, assembly GCA_028692205.1. The sequence goes on along the minus strand of JAQUXV010000199.1, from coordinate 2,875 downwards.
TCCCGCCTGACGGATGCTGTCTGCCAGCTGCTCCAGCGCATCTTTATCAAAAGACTTACGCGGCTGGGACTGATTGGGATCAAGGTCTGAAATGGCGATTTCGCGGACGCTGGTTTCCGGAAAATCGTCGCTTAACGGAAGAAGGGCGTCCAACCCACGGCCGAGGCCGGTCTTCTTCATCTGCGATCCTCCCCCTCGTTAACATAACGGAACGGAGGCGCTATTGATTCCGCTCCAAAAATTCTTTTGCCAATTGGCGATAGGCTTCGGCGCCCAGGCTGCGCGGGTCGTACTGGTGAATGGGCAAGCCGTGGCTCGGCGCTTCGCCAAGCCGAACGTTGCGCGGGATCGCGGTGGAAAACACTTTGTTTCGAAAATGCTTCTTTACCGAATCCACTACCTGCAGGCTGAGATTCGTTCGGCCATCCAGCATAGTCAGCAGCACGCCTTCAATATCAAGCCCGGGGTTGAAGCCGTGTTTGACACGGTTGATGGTGTTCATCAGGCTTGTTACGCCTTCCAGCGCGTAATACTCGCACTGAATGGGGATCAACACACGCTGCGCCGCCGCGAGCGCGTTGAGGGTTAAAAGCCCCAAAGAAGGCGGACAATCGATAAAGATAAAATCAAAATCGGCTTCTACGGTCTGCAACACGCTTTTCAGCCGGTATTCGCGGTCGTCCAGATCCCGAAGTTCCAGCTCCGCTCCCGCCAAACGGATGTCCGACGGAGCCAACATCAGGTTGGGAACGCCGGATTTAACGATTACCGATCGAAACGGCGTATCGCCTGTAAGCGCTTCATATACTGTTTTTCCTCCCGCCCGCAGGCCGAGCCCGCTGGTGGAGTTGCCTTGCGGGTCAAGATCAATCAGCAGGATCTTTTTTCCGCTTTCCGCAAGACAAGCGGTCAGGTTGACCGCTGTGGTAGTCTTCCCAACGCCGCCTTTTTGGTTGGTGACGGCGATTGTTTTCCCCATATCATCAAATCCCGTCTATGATGTACAATCTTTAAGCCTTGATTATTCTACCGTTTTTTACGTGAAATGTAAAGAGAACGACTCAATTAACCGGCACCCGGAAGAGGACGGAAAAAAGTTCCGGGCGCTTCGGCGCCGCCGATCACCGGGAAACGCGTTTTCCAAAAGCGTCCCATCGGTTATGCGCCTTCGCATCCGGAACCAGAAAAATAGCCCAAACCGATATACCTGCGCGCGAATCAGAACGATAGGGAAATCTCGGCGTCGCCGTCCTCGCCGTATTCGTTCAATACGGTAGATTCCAGCCCGTTAGCTTTGCGAAGGCTCTCCATCAGCAGTTGCTGCTCTACGTCGCCGCCCGCCGCGATAAACTCTTCCAGCTTCGGCTGCCAGATCTCGGTAAACTCTTCCAACGTAATGTTATTCACTTTGATAAAACCGGCGATTTCTCGCCCCACATACCGAAGATGCCAGGGTTCGTAGGGCACTTTGGTGATATCTTCCTTGTCCTCGGGATACCGGAGGATAAAGCCGTAGCTGTAGCAATTGTCGGCCATCCACTGCGCTTCCGGCGTCTGGTAAAACGAATCGTTCATATAGCGATTATTGCTGTTATAATCCACGCTCAGAATATCGCAGGCCATGCCGCTCTGGTGTTCGCTGGCGCCCGGGGGGCTGCTGATACCGTCATCCACGCCGTTATTACGGGCAAGATAATTGTTGTACGTAGTTTTCTGGGTGCCGTAGCTGCGATAGCCGCTCTTCAGAATCAGGCGCAGACCCTGCTCGTCGCTGAACTCCTTTTCAACCCAGTTGCCCTTCTTGTCCTGCACAAGATAGGTGTATTCGGTCACTTCGGCGGCCGCCGAGAACATTTTCTCCAGCGCTTCGTTCACGTCTTCACACACTTCAATTTTGCTGGAAGAAGCGCATTTGACCGTTGCGCGAACCATATCATCCGGCACATAGTCCGATGCCAAAAGATGATTGCGGTTCACAAGCAGGGAATGGTTGCTTTCCAGCTCCGTCAGCGATACGTTGAAGGCCCACTCCGGAGCGCCGTCCGGTTCATCTTCCCCGGTGTCGTCGGAGGACGAAGCTGCATCGGTCGCAGGCTGCGCCGCAATTTGCTCAGCGGTATCGGACGATGAGGCGGAATCCGAGACGGTTTCGGCGACGGAGGTGAGCGCGCAGGTCAGCAGGAGCAGCGAAAGGAGTAGAGCGGCCAGTTTCTTCATGGGTGCACCTCATTCGTCTGTTTTATCAAGTACTCATAAAGCGATAACCGATGCGAGGAAACATATAGTTCCAACGGCAGCCCGGATTCGTAGACCTCTTTTGCATAAATCGGGCCGAGGTAACGGATATGCCACGGCTCAAACTGATAACCGGTAATCGACTCCGTGCCTTTTTGATAACGCACGATGAAGCCGTACCGATATGCGTTTTCGTTTACCCATTTTCCGGCGACGGTGTCCCCAAAGTTCGTGTTGAGCTGTGAGGAACTGCGCTGCGCAACGTCCATCGCCAGCCCAAGCTGGTGCTCGCTGCCGCCCGGCGGGGCGGAAATCAGGTCGGCGGCTTCCTGCCCGATGGACTTCACCTTCCGGGAATGGATGGTTTTCTGCTTGGAGTAGCTTCGGTAACCGGAGACGGTGGACAACTTCGCCCCATCCTCCGCGGCGGCGGCAAACAAAGTCTCCAACGCATCCGCCGCGTCGCTGCGCATGGATTGGGACATCCCGTATAAATCTGTTTTTCGCACATCCGGCACATAGCTTTCGCTGATCATGTGTTGCCGATTGATTAAAAACAACGTCCCGTCGATATTTTTATCGGGCATTGCCACATCCATGCTCCCGTGCAGCAACGTGGCCGAAAGAGCAAGCACCGATA
>JAQUXV010000198.1 GCA_028692205.1 Eubacteriales bacterium | reverse complement strand
TGATGTTGAAACAACGCGCCCAACTGCTGAGCCTGTTGACCAACGACAGCCAGCGGGGGCAGGGCGTGCGGGGGATGCTCGCGGATGTGGGCCTGAACTTTAACGCCTATTATATTATGGTGGTGCAACCGCAAAGCGAGCGGGCGTTTCCCCAGTCGGCCTTCAACCGTATTGATGACGTGCTGGCTCGTATGGGCGTTACTGCCGTATCCCTGTTTTTATATGATGCCGTGGTTATTTTTACCTACATGCAGGAGGAAAACCCCGCCTGGAGGAATGAGGCGGACCGTATCGCCGAGGCGATCAGCACGGAGCTGATAACGCCGGTGCGCATCGGGATCAGCAAACTCGGGTCCTCCCAGCACGCCATCCGCATCGCGTACCATCAGGCCCGGCAGGCACTTTGGGAGATCGCGCTTTGCAAGCATCCCTGCGTGGATAATTTTTATCAGGACGAGGGGGAACGCAGGCCCAACGAGCGGTTTGTGGAACTTTACCGTAAAATCGACGAGCTGCTGGAAAAGGCGGATCTGAGCGACGAATCCGCCATCGAGGCGGCGAACGTGATCGCGGAACAGAGCGGCAAGCAGTACAGCAATCTCCGGGCCATGGTGTCGCTGTACGCGATGACGCTGCGAAAAAAGTTTCCCTGCCCGTTTGATGAAAAAATTCACGAAACGCTGTTTGAAACCTGGTTCGTCAGCAATGTGCAGGACGCGCGCGACTGCCTGGTAAAAATCTGCACGGTGATGCGGGAAGCGATTGCCGCCCGGGATAACGCACAACAGTCTCTGCTCACGCGCAACGCCCTGCAATACATCCGCCTGCATGCGGTGGAAGGGTTAAGCCTGAACGACGTAGCCGAAAAGCTTTGCGTAAGTTCCAACTACCTTTCGGCGCTGATCCGCAAGGAAACCGGCGTGACCTTCCACGAGCACGTGCTGGCCTCCAAGATGAACGTGGCGCGAACGATGCTGTCCGATCCGCGTATTTTGGTGGACGAGGTGGCCCGCGCCGTCGGCTACGGCAACTATATTTCGTTTTACAACGCGTTTAAGCGCATTGAACACATGACCCCGACCGAGTTCCGGAACCAAAAGGCGGAAATATGAAAAGACCGCGCAGTTTACCCTACCGCGTCAAGCTGATTCTGGTGGATTGTATCGCCATCGTCGCTGTGGTGGCGATTATTACGGTTACGCTGACACTGACGGCTTCCCGGCAGGTGGTGGAAGATAAAAAGGCGCATCTGAGCCTGCTGACCGAGCAGGTGCTGATGAACTTTTCGGACGCCGCCGTCGCCGCTGCCCAGCAGCTGCTGAGCCTTGCCTCCAGCAAAGGCGTGTCCGTGCAAATGTATGCCATGCGCAACCTGCGAGAGAATGACGCGGGCTATTACCAGAACGCTCAGAACCTGATTTATGAAATCAACCAGATGATCACGACTCAGTCGTATCACGATTCGCTTTACCTCCGTATGGATAACGGACTGTCCTTCAGCAACTCGTTTGCGGGGGAGAGTTTCGTGGCAGCGGCTTCGGCCCTGCTGGATCAGTCCGAATACGGACAGAATACCCACGGGCGTACGCTTTGGGCGCGTGGGGAGAACGGCGAAGTGTACCTGATCCGGGATATTTATAACCTGTCGCCCATCCGGCATGTAGGCAAAGCGGTGGCGCGCATCCGGCAGGAAATGCTGGCCGATCTTGGCTCCATTAACGATAGCTTAAATTCCACCGTTGTCTTTTTGGATGCCGACGGCAAAACCATTGCCATGGTCGGCGAAGGCGGCGAAGCCATGGCGGCCGCAGCCGAAACCGCCGCTTATGAGAACTTAACGCAGGCTGAGGTGGACCAGTCCTATGCCGTCTCCATCCATCGGGACGGCAACTGGTCCGCCGTAGGTTTTCTGCCCATGGAAACGCTCAACAGCGTTCGGCAGGCGATTCTTCGCACAGGCCTCGTGGTCGCCCTTTTAGGCGTATTGTTCGGTACTGCGGCGATTATGGCGGTTACGCAGCGCATGACGCGGCAGATGCGTCTGCTGGTAAAATCCATGGATGAGGTTTCCGCCGGAAACATGGACCTGACCGTGCCCATTGAAACCGGCGACGAGATCGGCCAGATGGCTGCGCACTTTAACCGGATGATTGCGGAAACGCGGGAACTGCTTGCCTGCATCGTGCGGGAAGAAAACCGCAAGAGCAAGGCAGAGTATGAAATGCTGGAATACAAATACCGGTCGCTGCAATCGCAAATCAACCCGCATTTTATTTATAACGCGCTGGAAACGGTGAACGCGCTGGCCAAGATCGACGGAAACGACGAAATCTGCGATGTGGTGCGGCACATTTCCGCTTTTTTCCGGCAAAATACCTGCAATATGCAAAAGAAGTTCATCACCGTTCGCCGGGAGTTCGACAGCCTGAAACAATATGCACATATCTATCACCATATTCACGGGAACACCCTTTCCACCCCGTTCACCTGCACGCCGGAGACGGCGGAAGCGCTGATCCCCACCATGATTTTGCAACCGGTGCTGGAAAACGCGCTGGTGCACGGCGTGCGCCCTGCCGAAGACAAAGCGCTGGTGACCGTCTCCGCCGAAACAGGAGAAGACGGACGGCTGGTGGTGAACGTACGGGACAACGGCGGGGGCATGCCCGCCGAAACCGTGGAACAGATATTGAACGGTTCCGCCGACGAACCCATGAGCGGCAATCGTTATTCCACCGGCATCGGCATGCGCAACGTTCGCGATCGCCTGCGCCTGATCTACGGCGAAAGGGCGACGCTGACCATTGAGAGCCGGGAGGGCAGCGGGACGCTGGTATCCATCGCCATTCCGCTGATTTATGACGAGAAAGAAATTGGGTATAACCCTAATTACTAGGAAGACGGATATCGACGGAACAACCTTTGCCTTTTCGGCGTGGAGAACGGTGAAAAGCATGGCGGGAGACCGGTAAAATCCGTTGACAGCCGGGGAAGAATACCCGAAAGAAAAGGGAAAAAACGCGAACTGCAAGTGGCTGTGCATTTGAAAAATCAACGCTGGAATTTACATCCGTACAATTTGAGAAAGAACCCCTCCGGCTGCCGTTTTGTATCGGCTTAAGGAGGGGTTCTGGTTTGTTGGTTCAACGTCTTTTTTCCAGATGGCTGACTATTTGCCGGGAGGGGCTTCGCGGGGCGCTTCCCGCGCCCAGTCCGGCCAGCCGGGGCGCTTGGAGACAGGCGCGGCCCAGTGTACGGCGTTCACCAGCACCCGCTGCACCTCCGGCTGGTAATAAACGGGGAAAGTTTCGTGCCCCGAGGCAAAATAAAAGATTTTGCCCGATCCGCGACGCCAGCAGCAACCGCTCCGAAGGACTTCGCCGCCTTCCGAGGTGGTGAGAAAAACCTGCTCCTCCGGCTGCGGAATTTCGAAATACTCTCCGTAACTTTCATCCTTGGGAATCGTAAAATACTCGCCCGTCAGCCCTTCCGCGATGGGATGGGAGGGACAGACCAGCCATACCCGCTGCCATTCGCCGTCGTTCTCAGGCGCGGCCGCGCCTTCGGCGCGCTGGGCGGAGGTGGTTCGCCCTTCCCGCCAGCGCAGGCACTGCGTACGTGTGCCGAGCATACGGGAGAAGAGTTTGCTTGCGTGGGACGAATGCAGCAGCACCAGCCCCATGCCGTCCAGCACGCGCTGCTGCGCCGCGTCCACCCGGTCTTCGGACACGCCAAGCCAGTATTTATGGCTGAAGTACACCATCACATCCGCCCACTCAAGGTTTTCACCGGACAGGCCCTGATCCACATCCTGCATGGTGGCGGTGCGGACTTCCATATCCGGCTGGGTGGAAAACAGTTCGCCCAACGCGCCGTGGATGCCTTTCGGGTAGACTTGATGCTCCGCTGCCACGGCCTCCGGAAGCGGAATATTTTCATACCATACCAATACATGGATCACGGCTGCTCCACCTCCGTCCATTGCCGAGTGCGGTTGGAACGCACACACGCTTCCACGAACGCCATGCCGCAGAAGCCGTCCTTGAAGGTGGCGTAGGGCTGCGTCTCGTTGCGGTAGCTGCCGTCCAGAATGGAGGCGTAGAATTGCGCCACGGCATTGCGCAGCGCGTCCGGCCAGCCCATCACATGCCCCATGGGGGTGGTGATATAGGGCAGCGTTTCCGGCTGGCAGTTACGCTGGTTCATATAAACGGTTTTAAAACCGACGTTTTTTTCGCCGATAATCAGGCGATCCGGTTCCTCCTGTAGCCATTCCATGCCGTATTGCTCGCAGGCCACGGAAAGCCGGAGGTCGTTTTTATGGCCGTTCGCGGCTTTTGAAACGATCAGCGTTCCCGGCGTGCCATCGGCGAAGCGCAGCAGGATGCAGGCGGTATCCTCGGTGTCCATGGGGTGTTTTTCCCCGTGCGCGTCGGTGCGTACGGGATAGTGGGTGGTCAGATCCGCCATTACCGAAACCACAGGCTGACCCAGTACGCAGCAGGCCGTATCGAGCCAGTGAATGCCGATGTCGTTGATCGCTCTTGCGATGCCGGTGTTGCCCATGCGGGTTGCCCAGTCGGTCGGCTGCGATCCGCTTTCCTGTAGGTATTGGCCGAAAATGATCAGCGGACGTCCGGCAAGCCCACGGCTTAGCCGCGCGCGCATCTCCTGTACGGGGGCGTTGAGGCGGTATTGGTGGTTTAGTCCGTGCGCCAGCCCTTGATCCACAGCCAGCCGCCACACGGCGCGCGCTTCGGCCGAGGTGGTTGAAAGCGGTTTTTCGCAATATACATGCTTTCCGGCTTCGAGAGCGGCGCGGTTGATCTCGTTATGGAGAGCGTTGGGAGTGCAGTTATGGATTACGTCGATGTCGGGATCGGCAATCAGATCCTGCCAGTCGGTGTAGGCTTTGGGCACGTCGAAGCGCGTTTGCACCTCGTGCAGGTTTTCTCCGTTTCGGGCGCATATGGCCGTTACCGTTGCCAACGGTACGCGGCGAAGCGCATCGATATGCTGGGGCCCGATAAACCCGAGTCCGATCACGCCGGCGCGAAGTTTCTTCATCATTCGTACCTCCCTCTATTCATTTTCAGGGAACGTTTCATCCGCTGTCTTCATTATAAAGGACAAAAGGGAGAAAACAATATACATATTTGTGGATTTTGCTTATAAAATCATGAATCTGGAATATAGACGGGCGAGGTTGCCGACTCTACAATAATGACAAATGAATCGTTTACTGGGAAGGGAAGGCGGCCTTATGCTCAATTTCAAGCTTACAATCGGGTTGGCGCCGATGCGCAGGGATGTGTCGGCTCGCCCCGGCATCTTCAACTGGGAAAAGGCGGAGGAGCGCGCGCACCGCATCGTAGCCTACATTAAGGAGCATTTTTCATCGGAAGACGTATCTTTCGTAGACCTGAAAGGCATCAACGCGGTGGATGTGATGTACTGTGACGCCGACGCGGAAAAGGTGGTCGAGCGTTTTAAGGCGGAGAAAGTCGATGCCGTACTGATCGTCAACAGCAATTTCGGCAACGAGGAAATCGCCGCGCAGGTGGCGCGTGGGGTCGGCAAACCCGTGTGTATCTGGGC
>JAQUXV010000197.1 GCA_028692205.1 Eubacteriales bacterium | reverse complement strand
AGATAGCGCTTGGAGCCGGGTCCGTCAGGTCGTCGGCAGGCACATAAACCGCCTGCACGGAGGTGATGGAACCGTCGTTGGTGGACGCGATGCGTTCCTCCAATTCGCCCACCTCGGTCGCCAGCGTTGGCTGGTAACCCACGGCGCTGGGCAGGCGGCCCAACAGCGCGGATACCTCGCTGCCCGCCTGAATATAGCGGAAAATGTTATCAATGAACAGCAGCATGTTCTGCTTTTTCACATCACGGAAATATTCCGCCAGCGTAAGCCCTGTCATGGCCACGCGCATACGGGCTCCCGGCGGCTCGTTCATCTGCCCGAACACAAGCGCCGTGTTCTTGATGACGCCCGAATTGGTCATCTCGGTCAGCAGATCGTTGCCCTCGCGGCTGCGCTCGCCGACGCCCGTAAACACGCTGTAGCCGCCGTGCTCGGTGGCAATGTTGTGTATCAGTTCCAGAATCAGCACCGTTTTGCCAACACCCGCGCCGCCAAACAGGCCGATTTTACCGCCGCGCGCATACGGCGCCAGCAGATCGATCACCTTGATGCCGGTTTCAAACACCTTCGCCACCGGCTGTTGCTGCATAAAGCTTGGCGACTTCCGGTGAATCGGGAAGGCCTCCGCCGTCTTGGGCGGCTCTTTACCGTCAATCGGCCTGCCCAGCACGTCAATCGCGCGGCCGAGCATCTCCGGCCCGACCGGAACGGTGATCGGCTTGCCCGTATTCTCCACCGGCAAACCGCGGGACAGGCCTTCCGTTGCCTCCAGCGCGATACAGCGAACGGTGGAACCCATATGCTCGTGTACTTCCGCAGCCACCTTACGTTCGCCGTCGACCACGTATAAAAGCGTGTTGATGGGCGGCACCTCGTTGGCGCGGAAATGCACGTCGATTACAGGGCCCACGATTCGGGTTAATGTTCCTTTGGTCATAACGCTTCTCCTTCCCGGGGATGGAATGAGTGTTACGCAAGCGCCTTGCGTGGCGGTTCGCCCTTACAGCGTGAAGCTTTCGGGGTTGCCGCCGATGATTTCGTTGATCTCCTGCGTAATAGCGGCTTGCCGCGCGTGGTTCAGCTGGATGTTCAGCCTTTTAAGCATATCATCCGCATTGCGCGTGGCCGATTCCATGGCGGTCATCCGCGCGCGGTTCTCGCTGGCAAAGCTTTGCACAAGACAGCTGTAGATAACGCCGACCACGTAATGCTGGGCCATACTGTCCAGCACGCCCGGCGCGTTGGGCCAGAATTGCAGCCCCGCGATGGGCGGGTGCATCGGCTCTACATTTTTAACCGTGTGCCTCGTAATCGGCAGCACGCTAAGCCGCATAGGCGTCATCACGCCGCCTTTCATCATCTGGGTAAAGATGATGAAAACCTCGTCAAACTCGTCCCGCTTATAACGCCGGCAAAGCTCCGACGCCAATTCCCGCGCGTGGTCCAACGTAGGATTCTGTACGGCTGTCAGGTAGCTTGCGTTAATCACCACACCCTTGCGGCGGAAAAAATCCGTCGCCATATGGCCGAAGGTGATCAGGCGCGTATTCTGGTGGCGCGTATCCAGCACTTCGCGATAGGCCAGCTTGAGCACGTCATGGTTGTATCCGCCGCAAAGCCCCTTGTCGCCCGCAATCACCAGATAACAGGCTCTTCTTCCGTTGGCGCGGTAGAAATCGCTGTGGAAGTCGTCCGGCGCGTTGTCGATAATGAAGCGCATATTGGAACGCACGAGGCTGAAATACTGCATCGTCTGATCGTGCGCCTGCATGGCTTTCTTCATCTTCGCCGAAGAAATCAGGTGCATGGCGCGCGTGATCTTCGACGTTTCATCAATCGCCTTGATGTGATGGCGGATTTCCGCAATGGAGCTCATTTCTTTTCACCGCCCGCGGCAGGATGGCTTTCGTCGATCGGGCAATGGTTCGTCGGCGTTTCCAGGTCCATATCCCCCGGCCCGTTACCTTGACCGCTCATCCACGATTCAATCGCCATTCGCAGCGACGTTTCGTTCGCGTGGCTCAGCTCGCCGGATATGTTCAATGCGCGGTAAAGCTTGCTGTAATTGTTCTGGAAATAAATTGGGAACTGTTCTTTGAACAGCAGCAGGCTCTTCAAGCTCATATCCTTGGGCAGCAAGCCCTGTGTGGCGGCATACAGGAAAGCGACCTGCACGGCCACCGACATCGGCGAATTGTTGCGCTGCTTGCACAGTTCCGTCAGCTGCTCACCGTGCTTTAGCTTGTCCTGTGTGGAAGCGTCCATATCGCTGGCAAACTGGGCGAAAACCTGCAGCTCGCGGTACTGCGCCAACTCCAGGCGCAGTTTTCCGGCTACCTTACGGATGCTCTTGCACTGGGCCGCGCCGCCTACGCGGCTGACCGACAAACCGCCGTTGACCGCAGGCCGGATCCCTTCGCGGAACATTTCGGTGTCCAGAAAAATCTGCCCGTCGGTGATGGAGATCACGTTGGTGGGAATATAAGCGGAAATGTCGCCCGCCTGCGTTTCGATGATCGGCAGCGCCGTCATGCTACCGCCGCCCATTTCGTCGCTCAAACATGCGGCGCGTTCCAACAGACGGCTGTGCAGGTAGAAAACATCGCCCGGATAAGCTTCGCGTCCCGGCGGCCTGTGAAGCAGAAGCGACATGGCGCGGTACGCCACGGCATGCTTGGTTAGATCGTCATAAACGATTAGCACATCGCGGCCGTTGTTCATGTACCATTCGGCCATCGCGCAGCCCGCGTATGGCGCGATGTACTGCATCGTGGCGCTGTCGGACGCGGTGGCACTGACCACCGTGGTGTAGTCCATCGCGCCCGCTTCCCGCAGATGCGTAATCATCTGCGCAATGCTGGATGCCTTCTGGCCGATTGCCACGTAAATACACACCACGTTGGTGCCCTTCTGGTTCAGGATCGTGTCAATCGCGATGCTCGTTTTCCCGGTTTGGCGATCCCCGATAATCAATTCACGCTGTCCACGGCCAATCGGCACCATGGCGTCGATTGCCAGAAGGCCCGTCTGCAGCGGTACGCCTACCGGTTTGCGTTGCAGTATGGGCGGTGCGGGCATTTCCAGAGGCCGGAGTTCGGAGCCGGAAATTTTATCGTTGGTGTCCAGCGGCATGCCGAGCGGATCCACCACATGGCCCAGAAAACCATCGCCGCAGGGCACCGAAAGCACGCGCCCTGTGCCGTAAGCGGACATGCCCACGCCAATGCTGTCGTCTTCACCCAACGCGACGGCATAAACCATTTTTTCTTCCAGGTTCATGGCGATGGCGAAATTGCCGCTTTCAAGCTCGATCATCTCACCCAGCTTGCAATCGTTCAGACCATCAATATGAAGGATGCCGTCGCCGACGAACAACACCTTTCCGGTGCTGCGCACATCTACCGTGCGTTCATAGTCGCCCAGCCGCTCCTTCAGGTTTTGACCGACTGTTTTCCATGTCGTTTGCGTCATAGCTCCTCCTCATCATCATGCCGCGTGAGCACTTTCAGCACGTCCTGCAATTGACCATGCACCGTGCCGTCGTACGCTTTGCCGTCCAGCTCCACGCGGATGCCCGCAATCATCTTTTTTTCGATCCTGCAGGAAAGCCGCACGTGACAGCCCAGCATTTCTTCAAAATGCTGAACAATGCGTTTACGAGCCGCCATTGATAGCGGCATTCCCGAAACGACGCGCCCACGTAAAAGTGGAATTTCCGGCTGCTCTTCCGTTTTTTGCAGCATCGTATCGGCAGCTTGTTCACTCACGGCTATTCCACCTTCTTCAGGAAATCTTCCACAAGCTTGGCGTGATCGGCCTGATTCACCTCACGTTGGAGGATCTTTCCAGCCAACTGCACGCTCAGGTCGGCGACTTCGTCGCGCATCTTGTCTCGAGCGTTCCTGCGCATGTATTCCGCTTCCATTCGCGCCTGTTTGAGGGTCAGCTCCGCGTCTTTATGAGCATCCTCAAGAATATGCTGCGCCTGTTCCTGCGCCTGCGCCACGCTCTTCGCCGCCTTGCTTGCGGCATCCTTACGGACGGCTTCGATCTCTTCATGCGCGCTCTTTTGCTCGTCCCTGAGCTTTTCCTGCGCATCCGCTACGTCCTGCAGGTCCTTTGCGATGCCCGTGGCGCGCTTGTTCATAAACTTGCGCACGGGCTTGTATAGCAACCAGTACAGCGCGCCTATGAGGATCGCGGCATTGACGACATGCAGCAGGATGGACAGCGGGTTGAACATACCCTCCAAGTCTCATCCCTCCTTGTTCATTATGAAAAACGTCGTCATACGGCTTATACTCCTTACCATTATTCGGTCCACGGTCACGGGTTCGCCCGTTTTGCTGTCGCGCGCGTTTTGATACGCGCAGAAAACAACCCGGCGAAACGTGTATGGTCCGTGTTAAAGAAAGGGGCAGCCGTATTACGCCTTGGCGCCGAGGATGAATACAATCAGGATTGCGACCAGCAGAGCGTACACGGCGCAGGTTTCCATCATAATCAGGCCGAACATCAGCGAACCGTTGATTTTACCGGAAGCCTCAGGCTGACGTGCAATCGCCTCAACCGCTTTACCGGTTGCGTTGCCCATGCCCAGCGCGGCGCCCGCGCCGCAAAGCGCGGCAATACCCGCGCCAATGGCGATGATCCCTAATGACATGACAATTCCTCCTTGACGTTTGTGTTACCGAATCCATCTATCGTTATGCGCGCAAGCGCAGATAACGCTACTCCACGGCCTCGCTGGTATATACAATGGTCAGCATGCCGATAACGAAGGTTTGTATGGCCCCGTCAAATACGTTGAAATACGACGCCACAACCGCCGGAAGGATAACGGGCGCCACCATGTAAATCAAATCCATGATGATGCTGCCGACCATGATGTTGGCAAAAAGACGAATCGCCATCGAACAGGGGGCGATCATATCCGTAAGCATGCGGATCGGCATTACGATCGGCGTCGGGCTGCACATGCCCTTGATACGCCCCCGCAAGCCGCCGCGGTACTTGAACCCCGCAACGTTGAACGTAACGAACGTGCAAAGCCCGACCGCGAATGTGCAATTGATATCCCCTGTGGCGGGCGGCAACCCGAACAGTTCCACCATGCTGTTGAAGAATACATAAATCATCAGCGCCATGCCGATCGGTGCGATCAGCGCGGCGGCGTGGCCTACCTGACCGGAGGCCCATTTATCCATGCCGCTTACCATAAGCTCAATCACGTTCTGCGGCCCTTCGGGATTCGGCTTCATCCGCCGCACGACCAGAACATTCAACAGGATGAGCCCGATCAGCAGCAGTGCCACCACACCCCAGGCAATAACCACCGAAAGCCCAACGTTAACCCCGAAAATATAACAAGGCGTAGGATACAGGTTAACTTCCAGCACTCAGCGCGCCCCCTTCTGACTCTTGCGATACAACAGCGCTGAAATCGTCAGCAGCATCGCCGACGCGGCAACGGTAAACACCAGCAGCAACGGTATCGAAATCAGCGCCATCGCCACAAGCGCCGCAACCCAGAGAAGGCTTTTCACAAGATAGAGCCATTTTTTCGGTTTTTCTCCCAGCAGCGCGCGTTTCATCAACAGGCTTTGCAAAAAGCCGAATCC
>JAQUXV010000196.1 GCA_028692205.1 Eubacteriales bacterium | reverse complement strand
GCCATGCGTATGGACATGGCTTACTCCAAAGCGTGGAAAGTGGTGAAGGAGGCCGAAAAGGGCCTTGGATATTCCCTGCTGGACACGGCAACCGGCGGCAGGCAGGGCGGAGGCGCAACCCTGACGCCGAAGGCGGAAAAGTTGCTGGCCCGCTACCGCGCCTTTGAAACCGAAAGCAAACAGGCTGTGGAAGCCGCATATGCGCGGTATTTCGACGAAACGTGACGGACCGGCATTGGCTTTTGCGGCGCTGCGCGGGCACGATCCCGGTTTGAAAGCGGCTTTACGGTTTGCTGAGGGCAAACCCATCCGTACAGGGGATGTTCGAACGGGTTGGGAGAATGCGGCTGGACGCTGCACCCTATGGCTTTTAAGCGTACCCGTATACACCGGCAAACTCTGCGATCCTCCGCCGAAGAGCACCTTCCATTATTGTGGGACGTCGGTGGATGACGCGGCGGCGAACCTGCAACTCAAGGGAGTTCAAACAACATTACATAAAGCGACGCCCCGTTTCTACAAACGGGGCGTCGCTTTTATACAGAGGTTAGCCAGATCAGGCTTTTTCAAAGACGACAATCGCCTTTTTCTTCTTGATGCGGGGGAGAACGGTCTCCGTGAGGCGGAAGAGGTGGTTCAGGTCCCGCTGCTCCAGATAGGCCGCGGCCAAATCCTGCCCGACAACCAGATCCATATTCTCCGGCTGCGCGCACAGCAGTACCGCCTGGTGCTTGCCCAGCACCGGGGATTTCAGCAGCCGACCGTCCACAAGCTTGCGCACACGGTCGATCTCCATCATGCCCAGCGCCTGCTGCATGCGCTGCATCTGCAGGTACAGTTTCGGGCTTACCACAAGCGTATACGCGCCGTACACGCCTTCCGAAACCAGCGCCTCAATGGCGGAGGCTACATCCGTAAAGGCGTTTTCACCTTCCGCCCAATCGGATTTCGCAATTTTCTTCACGCCGTCCGCGGTCAGAAGCCCCTCATAGCCGAGCGTTTCATTGCCGAAGAAAATCAAGCGGTCTTCCTTTAACGCAACAGCCTGTGCCGCGCTCATCACGGCGGAGAGGTCCACCGGGAAGCCGGCTTTTTCACTCTGGGCCAGATCCCGCGCATAAAGCGTAAAATCCTGATAGAGGGTGGGAAGCTGAACCAGTTTCCGGCCCTTGGTGGTGATGATGCCGTCGGTATCGACTTCCGCTCTGGTTTCGGCATCGTCGATAGCGATCGAGTCCACACCCGCGCCCAGCGGGCCGACCATGGGCAATACCTTACGGCCCGTCAGTACGCTGCGGGCCACCCCGATTGTGGCTTCGTCGATTTTTTGCCATAGCTCGGGGGAAACAGGGGAAATATCTCTGAACAATGTATCCATTTGCGCTGCCTCCTTATTGGCGTACGCGGTGTCTCGGTTTTTTATCAAACCTATGTTTACTGATTTATGATTCGGAATGGTCCAGCAGGCTGCCGACGGTAGGCTTGTTTTCATCCTTCGCGGTGGCGACGGGCAGGCCCAGCTCGGCCATCATCTCCTGTACCTCTGCGCGGCCGGAAGCGAAATGCTCTGCCTCCTGCGGGTCCAGCGCGTACAGAAGCGTCATCAGTTCGCCTACGTGCGCTTTCTCCTCGTCGCGAATATCGCCGATTACCTTTTTCGCCAGCTCGATATCCGTGGCCAGTACATGCGCATCATAGAGATAGATGGCTTCCAGCTCGCCCGCGATATCCAGCCGTACGGCCTGAATCAGTTCTTCCTTCGTCATCTTGCGGTTTACGTTTCCCTGAAAAGGGTTTGCAAAGCTTGGCATTTTTGACGCTCCTTTCAAGCAATTCCTGCTTTGTTCGGGTATGGTATACACGCTTATCCAACAGGTGAAACGGTTTATTCGCCGGCGGTTGAACTGGCTGTCAGCGCGGCAAAACCGTCGGTTTCGGTTTCGGTGCCGTCCGGGGTTACCCACAGGGCTTCGACGCTGTCAAAGTTTGCAAGCAGCGCCTGCCCCTGTTCCACCGGAAGCGTAAACAGTGCTGTGGATAGGGCGTCCGCCAGAGCGGAATCTTCCGTAATGACGGAGACGGACCACAGATATTCGGCGGGGAACAGCGTATCCGGATCGATAATATGGTGGTACTGTTTGCCGTCCACCGTGTAATAACGCTGGTAACTGCCGCTGGTGACCAGCGACAGGTTGGTCAGGCTCAGTGTAAACAGGCTCTGGTTTTCCGCTGTCAGATCGGGGTTTTGGATGTTTACGCGCCACAGGCTGCCGTCGCTCTTTGTGCCGATGGCGCGCACGTTGCCGCCGATGCTGAGCAGCGCGTTTTGCACCCCGTCCGCAAGCAGCATTTGCGCAACCTGCTCGGTGGCGTAGCCTTTGGCGATTGCGCCCACATCCAGCTGCAGGGCCGGATCGGCAAGGAATACGGTACCCGCTTCGGCATTGATGATCAGATCCTCGATGTTCGTATGTTCCGCGGCGGCCTGCAATTCGGCAAGGCTGGGCAGCGCCGCGCTCTCCGGGTCGGCAAGCCCCGCTGTGCGATAATCGTGCCAGATGCTCAGTACGCTGCCCATGGCAATATTCATCCGGCCATTGGTTTTTTGCTCCATTTCCTTTGCATAGGTCAACAGGCCGATAATGCGCTCGTCCACGGCGACCGGTGCGGCACCCGCCTGATCGTTGACGGTTTTCAGATTTGCCAAACCTTCATAATCGTTGTAAATATCGTAGAGCTGATGGTATTCCACCAGCGCGGCGTGCGCCTTGTCCGCTTCGGCCTGCGCGAGGGCTTCCGTGACTGCGTAAACGGTGACTTCGGAATAGGTGTCGAACACATCAAAAAAGCTGGTCTGATAGCGCACCAGATCGCTTGTGCCGCTTCTTTGCGGCAGCAGCGCCACACCCACCACCAGCACGATGAGTACGGCCAGCGTAATAAACCATTGTTTTCGCACGCGAAATTCCTCGCTTCCCGCGCGGTATGAACGCGCATTTTTCGGGACGCAGCCGAAAAAAGCCCGGCGGCAGAATGGGTACGGAACTCCAATATTCATTGTACCACACCGCGCGCCGGTTTGAAACGGACGCGCCGCATTGAAACCCTTCCGTCGCAATGGTATAATCAATAGACAGAAAAGTTTTGGCCCGTGGAAAGGGGTTCGCTATGAAACGCAGGGATTGGCTGATCATCGCTATCGTTGTAGCCGCGAGCCTGACGCTGTATCTGCTGCGTCCGCAGACGAACGTAACCGGCACGGCTTACCTGCGCATTACCGTGCCCGGGCAGACCTATGAGCTGGTGCCGCTGACCGAGGAACGCGAAATCGTGCTGGAGCAGGAAGATGGTTCCCGCAACGTGGTGGAAGTGTTTCCGGGCGGCTTTCGCATGAAGGAGTCCAACTGTATCAACCAGACCTGCGTGCTGGAAGGCGACGTGACGGTGGATAACGTGGGCAGCCGCGTGATGGCAAACGAGATCGTTTGCCTGCCCCACCGGGTAGTGCTGGAACTGGTAACCGCGGACGGCGACCCCGTGGAGGAAAGCCAATGAAAGATACGCAGAAATTTACGCTCTCAGCCATCCTGATCGCGGTGATGCTGACGCTTGGGTATCTGGAAAGCCTGATCCCGGTTTCGTCGGTGCCTGGGATTAAGCTGGGGCTGTCCAATTGCGTGCTGCTGATTTCCCTGTATTGGCTGGGCGTCGGCATCAGCTTTGAAATGATGGTGGTTAAAACCGTGCTGCTGGGGCTGATTCTGGGCAACCCCATGATGATCGTTTACAGCCTTGCGGGCGGCACGCTCAGCCTGACCGTGATGAGCCTGCTGTTCGGCAGGCGGGGCGTAAGCGCGATCGGCGCGGGGATTGCGGGCGGCGTTACGCACAACATCGGGCAGGTGGTCGTGGCGACGCTGATTTTACAAACGCCTTCGCTGATATACTATCTGGCGCTGTTAATGCCCGTCGGCGCGGGCATGGGGTTTATCACCGGTATGGTTGCCAACGCGCTGATGCATAAACTGCCGCCGCCCAGAAAGATGGCGGAACCGCAGGAAAAACGAAACGCCTCCGCGGACAGCCGCGAAGGCGAACGGGACGAACCAGGTTAACTTGTTGGGGGAAGCCACACGCTTATGTTACTCCAGCATGCTTTGCAATGTGTTTCCCAGCACACGGTGAATGGTTTCCAGACTCTCGTTGAGATCGCGCAGATCGGTCGCGGTTAAACCGGTCGCCCACTTGCCCACCAGCGTCCGCATTTTGATGCGGATATCCTCCAGAATGTTCTCTCCTTCAGGGCAAATGCTGATGTTTACCATCCGGCGGTCTTTTTCGTCCCGGTGACGTTCCACATACTTTTCTTCAATCAGGCGGTCGATCAGGGGCGTAATGTTGGGCTTGGCAATACCCAGCCGACGGGAGATTTCGCTTACGTTCATTGACCCGTTGTCATTGAGCATTGCCATAACCTGCACGTGAGAAAGCGGAATATTGAACTCCCGCTGAATCACATCCATATGCAGCAGTCGTTTCCGGAAAATGGGCAATGTTAAGAACAGGTTAGAAGCAAGGCTGTCGATCAGTTCTTCGGTCGAGGCGTGTTTCCGTGGCATGTCAACACCTCCAGTGCATCATAGTTTGGAATGATAATATATGCATAAATAAGTGCATACTATATTATAATAAATGTTGTCTGATTTGGCAAGCAATTGACAGAATGTTAACAGATATGGAAACATTTAGTGGATGACGCGATTGCAAAATTACCGTGAAGTCAAGGGGATAAGTTTACAAGATATGAAAAAAGTGTTAAGATAATTTGCGTATAGCAACAACGACGCTGACGGGTGGTGTACGGCATGGTAAACGATATAATCGCTCAACTGGCTTCCGGCGTTTCCGCCACGTTGGTTTACGGCGCGATCGCGCTGGTGGCGCTGGTGGGCGTGGCAAAGTGTATTTATCCGGTGCTGCGCAACAGCGCTTTGCTGAACCGCGCTATTATGAAGCTGGAGCGCAACGCGTCCGGCACCGAGCGGCCTGTCTGGCGGGAAGCCCGTTTTTTGGGGCAGTCGCTGCGGCCCGAGTGGCAAAAATTTCTGCTCAACGCCGGGCAGCTGGATCTTCGCGGCATGCCCTGCAATACAGAAGAATATATCAATGAAGATACCGTAATCTATAAACCCGGCCACGCGCAGCTTGCGGAGCTGATACCGGGGCTTTTGACCTCGCTGGGTATTTTGGGCACCTTTCTCGGATTGATGGCAGGCCTTACGAATCTGGATCTGACGGACGCCGCTAAAACCATCGGTAGCATCCCGACGCTGCTGGGCGGAATGAAATTCGCGTTTGCGACGTCTGTAGCCGGTATTACCTGCTCGCTGGTTTTCAACATGGTCAACCGCATCGCCGTGGGGCACGCGTTCAAGGCGCTGGATTCTTTTGACGAGGCGTTTTACGAGCTTGCCATGCCGAGGCCGCTGGACGCCGAAGTGCAGATGATCTGCCAGAAGCAGGACGACGAAACCCATCTCCAGCGCGCATCCGACCAAATCAGCAGCCAGATTGCGGGCGCGGTGGAAATGGCGGTGAGCCGCGCGGTGCATCCTTTGACGATGTCGATGGACAATTTTATTCAGGGCACTTC
>JAQUXV010000195.1 GCA_028692205.1 Eubacteriales bacterium | reverse complement strand
AAGGCATCAGGTCTTCGCGGCCCAGAAGGTGCATCAGCGCGAAATATACGATAAAGAATCCGCCGATGGGAATGGTGAGGTACAGCATGCTTTTGGGCAGCGCGCGCACAATTTCCAGCCGGCCCTTAGCGCCGATCTGGATCAGCCATATGCCGTAATAGACCAGAAAGCAGCCGATGGCAATGGTAATCAGGCGATTCATGACCGCCAACACCCGTTGAAGGCCCTTGGGAAACAGGTTGAAAAACAGCACGATTTCTACGTGGGAACCAACTTCCACGCCCATCGCCATCGCGATGAACGCCATCCAGATCATCAGCATTCGGCTCATCTCGTCCGCCCACACGATACCCTTGCCAAACCAGCGCAGAATAACGTCCGAGGAAACAATCAGCACCAGCGCTACGCTGAGGCCCAGAAACAGGAAGATAAAAATGCGATAAATGAAGTTGAGCACCGTGGAAACCGGGCGGATCAGCCCGTCACGGTGGGGAACGGATTGCGACATATGCGTCCTCCTATCCATAGCTGAAAACGTTCGGGGTGGCCGGCCCGCGTCGGCGAACCGCTGCGGAAGCTAACGCGTTTCCGGGGCGGCGCCGCCGTCGCGGCCGCGGGCACGGCTATACGAGAAAGGGCAGGGAACCAAGGGAGGTTCCCCCGGCTTCCTGCCCTTGCAACGGAATCTGGTTGATACGTCAGTCGGCCATGGCCTGAATGGCGGCGATGATGTCGGCGTATTCGGAATACTTGTCATATACCGATACGGCAACCGACTTGATTTCGGCCAGAGCGTCGTCGGAGAGGATTACTTCCTGCGCGCCGGCGGCCAGGCTGCCTTCGCGGGATTTCTCTTCATATTCGTTCCAAAGCTGTTTTTCCAACGTAGAGGCGTTCAGAGCGGCGGTCTTGACAATTGCCTGATCGTCCGCGCTGAGGGAGTTCCACGCATCGCCGTTGATGGCGACCCATTCGGGCAGGCGGGCGTGGTTGTCTACCATGAAGTACGGGGCCACTTCGTAGAAGGTCTGCTCGTAGTACGTCGGCCAGTTGTTCTCAGCGCCGTCTACAACGCCGGTCTGGATGGCGGCATAGATTTCGCTCATCGCCATGGTGGAGGGGTTGCCGCCCATGGCGGACAACATGTCTACCAGAGAGCCCAGCATGCGGATGGTTTTGCCTTTGAAGCCGGACAGATCGGTAATCTTGTCTTTGGTGAAGAAGCAGCGTGCGCCGCCGTCGTACCAGCACAGGCCGATGATGTTGGCGTCCGCGCAGGCGTTGAGCATATCGTCGCCGATTTCGCTGCCCAGCACTTTCCAATAGTGATCGTAGTTGTTAAACAGGTAGGGGAGGCACAGCACGTTCAGCTTGTTGCTGTAGCTGGCGAAGGAAGCCACGGAAGCGCGTACGAGCTGCACGGCGCCGTAGGTGAGCTGCTCGATGGCGTCGTTCTCGTTGCCGAGCACGGCGTTGCTGTATACGGCTACGCCGATGCGGCCGTCTGTGTTATCGTAGATTTCCTGCGCCATCGCCTTGGAGGCTTCCACCGTGGGATAGCCGTCGGCGTGGTTGTCGGCGTAGATCAGCGTTTGTTCGCTGCCTTCCAGATACAGGGACGATTGAGACTGATCCACTGCCAGCGCGCCGCCGACCATAGTGAATACCATTGCGAGCGCCAGAATGAGCCCAAGAATTTTCTTCATAACGGATCCTCCTGTTATTGAATTGAACGGTTAACCCGTTTCTTTGTCCTGATTGTACCGTTAATTTTCCGTTGTGTCAATATGAATTAACGGCATTTTGATGATTTTTTAACATTTTTGCTGTGAAAGGAGGCAAAACCTGAAGTTGTTCAGGAATATACGGTCGTATTTTAGACAGAATAACCATGGTTTTCGAAAAACGGACAGAGAAACGAACGTCGTTAATTACCGGAAACCGTTAAATTTAACGAAACGGAATGGCTTTACGGAAGGACCGGGAGCAGCAGGGGCAAATCGACTTCGAGAAATAAAAAAGGGTTCCACGCTCGGCAAACGGAGCCTGGAACCCGATGGTTTTATGATAACAGTATCGGTGGAACGGGGGCCGCAATGGAGACGCGGCCCGGGCAGCGAAAACGCGCTGATCAGAAAGAACCGTTATCCTCTGCGAATAACGTACGGCTCAGCGGTAACTGTCCGCATTCTGCTTGATGACGATGTGCGTGAGAATGTTGATCTTTCGCGCATCCGGCATTTTGCTGTCCAGCACGTACTGCGCCAGCGTCTGCACGGCCGCATACCCCTGCTGGTAAGGATCCTGATACAGGAGAGCGTCGCACCATCCTTCCCGCAGGGCGGTAAGCAGCTCGTCGCTGGTATCGTAACCGATCAGCACGATATCCGGGCGGTTTAACTGCTTGAGCGCGGAGATTGCCCCGACGGTGCTGGTATACCCGGTGCAGAAAACGCCCCGCACGTGGGGCACGTTTGTCAGCAGATCGATCAGGCTGCTGGAAGCCAGGTGCTCATCGGCAAGGCATTCCGCGCAGGGGTAAAGCGTCATATCGGGAAACGCGTCGTGGATGGTTTCGCAAAAGCCGCCGAAACGCTCGGAAAACGGCATGGCCTGTACGAAGTTGCCAAGCACCGTCACCGCGCCCGTGCCGCCCAGATAGCGGCCCAACAGCGCCGCGCCCATCCGGCCCGACTGCAGGGAATCGTTGCCCACAAAATAGCGGCGCATGCTGTTGGCTGTGTCGGTGTTGAACGTGATCACTGGCACCCCGGCCTGCGCGATCCGGTTGATCTGCGCGGCGATGCGCGGCCCCGCCGAGTTGATGGCGACGCCTTGAAAATCTTCGATGGCAAGGCGCTCCAGCACCTCTTCCTGAAGGGTTTGCTTATGCAGCGGATAGCGCACATGCACAACCTCGACGCCAAAATCGCTTAAATCGTTCACCGCGTCGTTGATACCGGCGACGATGGGCGCGTAAAAGCGTTCCGGCTGCTCCGGGTAGACGAGCGCAAGGCGGATGGAACCCATGCGGCGCAGGGCGTTGGTAAACGGGTTGGGGCTGTAACCCAGCTCTCTGGCCACGGCCAGCACCCGCACCTTCGTGGATTCGCGCACGCCGTCCCGATCCTTCAGCGCCCGATCAACGGTACCGATGGAGGTGCCGGCGCGCTGTGCAATCAGTTTCAGCGTTACGCGTTTTGTCTTTGGCATTCCGCGATCGCCCTCCCGACTTGTGAAATTCATACTATGTGCAGATCATAGCACATTGACGAAAATTTGTACAGTCTTCGTAAAAATAACGGATCGGGAAAGGAAATTTTCGGAAAAAGAGGCGGCGCGATCCAGCGCTCCGAAGGGTTCTCCCGGTGGTTGCCGCGCCCCAATGCATATGAACGTTTTTTTCCGTGTGATTTCCGATCTGCCGCGCTGCCTGCCAACGGTGAGTGACGTGGGGCATACCGGTCTATACACCGCCTGCGAACGGTGAGTAAACGCGGGACTTTCCGGTCTGCCACACTACCACGGACGGTGAGCGACGCGGGGCTTCCCGGTTTGCGCACTGCTTGCTAATGATGAGCGACGCGGGACTTCCTGGTCCGCCACCCCGCCTGCGAACGGCGAGTAAACGCGGGACATACCGCGCCGCGCGATACCCTCAATCGGGGCGGTGAAGGTGATCGAAACATCGGTTCCCGCCGACAGCGTACGACCGGTTTGCACAGACTAGCCTGATCACGCATGATGTGCGGGGCCGCCGTCCACATGCCGTCCTCCGGGATGGGAAACATGTCTAGCTCAGTCGCGAGCGTCGCCAAGGGCAGCCGCGTGCGGATACTCCCGTTCTGATGCGGGTTGGCTTCGCACATCCACATTCCGGAAAACGGCAATTTGCACCTGTGATACGGGCATGTAATAACCAGAGGCGGCTATTTTCAACAGCCACCTCTGGTTATTCAGGATATTATTTTATGATTGATCGGAACAATCAATCCGCTGTCAGGGTTATGCCGCAGGCGTAGCAGTGGGCTTGGGCGTCGCCGTGGGCTTAGGCGTGGGGGTAGGCGTAGCGGTGGGCTTGGGGGTCGGGGTAGGCGTGGGGGTAGGCGAAGGCGTTGGCGTCGGCGACGGAGTGGGGGCAGGCGTAACATTCGCGAGCACTTCCAGCTCGCTGATGTTTGCGTTCAACTCGTCCACCTTGGCGGTCAGCTCTCCGTTGGCGGCGGTCAGTTCGTCTACCTGCGCGGTCAGCGCGTCTTTTTCTTCCGTCAACGCCTGCACCTGCGCGTCCAGCTCTTCTTTTTGGGCGGCGAGGTCGGCTGCGGCCTTGACCTTATACGCGTCATACTCGGCCTGAAGCGTGTTCAGGCTTGCGCCGCTGTCGCTCAGGCTGGATTCCGCGCCGCTCTTGTAGGCGTCGTACTCGGCCTGAAGCGCAGCCAGCTTTTCGGCGCTTGCGCTTTGCGCGTCGGTCAGCGCGGCTTCGGCACCGGCTTTATAGGCGTCGTATTCGCTCTGGAGCGATGCCAGCGCGGCGGTCGCGTCAGCGTTGGCGGTGTCCACTTCCGCTTTGGCCGAGTCCAGTTCAGCCTGAAGCGCGGTCAACTGGCCCGTGGTATCGGAAATCTGCGTCTCATATTCGGCAACCTTGGCGTTCAAATCCTGAACGAGCTGGTTAGCGCTGTTTTTGCCGATAAAGCCGAATATGGCGAGAATAATCGCCGCAACAAGCACGATACAAAGCAACAGGATCACCGTTGAGTTCTTTTTCGGCGTAGCGGCCGGTTTATTCTCGGACATAGCGATCTCCTCCACTTTATGATTTTGAATTTTGTTATTTTATTATAGCACGCTGATTTTGAAAAAGAAAGGAAAAGTTATCATATATGGGCTTTTTATTGCCTTCACAAACCTTTTACAAAAGGGGGACGAAACGTTTGCGAAAATCAAAAAACCCGGCCCGGCAGCGCCGGGTCGGGGTGCAAACGAGGGTGGAATGAAATGAAAACGGGAGGCGGCGACGATGGATTTATTGAACATTAAAAGATTGCCCGATCACCGCGCCCCGTCCGCGCACTTTACAAACACGGCGCGTTCCCGGCGGGCTGTCTGCATCCGCACAACAGGGGCGTCGACGGCCGCTTCAGGGTTCTTCCTTTTTAGGCGCGGCCTGTTTTGGCGCCTGCGCCGGTTTTTCCTTCGGGGCTTGCCGGGTCTGCAGCTCCTCCCGGTCCAGCCGTTTGATAATTTGCTCCTGCCGGGTCAGTAGCTTGTCGATTCTCTGATGAAGGTCCTCAATGATAATTTCGGATTTCAGGCTGGTTTTATAGTTGTTCAGCGCGCGCAGACGATCCTTCTCCTCCTGCCGGTTCTGGCTCATCATGATCACGGGGGCCTGAATAGCCGCCACGCAGGAGAGGATGAGGTTGAGCAGTATGAACGGGTAGGGGTCGAAAGAAGCGGTGAGCATGATGATATTCACGATGATCCACGCGATCAGACAGCCGATAAAAACAAGGATGAAGGTCCAGCTGCCGGCAAACTTGGCGATTCGGTCCGCCATGCGGTCGCCGAAAGAAATCTGGTTTTCGGGGAGCTCGCTGGTGTTTCTGGACAGGCGGCTTTCCAAAAGCAGGTGGATAATCTCTTCTTCCTGTA
>JAQUXV010000194.1 GCA_028692205.1 Eubacteriales bacterium | reverse complement strand
AACGATGGGAACGGATAGCAGTAGCGCAACAGAAACTCTCGGGGACGCTCCGTAGAGATTGTACCCATGTTAGAATGAATTTTACTTTTTGAAAGCGGGGGCGGCAAAGCCGTCCGCCGCGGAGGGAGATTAATTCGATGCAGAATTTGCAGATTGAACTGTTACAGCTGCTTCAGCAGGATTGCCGTTTGCCTTTGGAAAAGATCGCCGTGATGCTGGGCCAGCCCCCGGAAAAGGTGGGCGCGATGATCGACGATATGGAGAAGCGCGGCGTCATCCTGCGGTATTCCCCCGTGATTAACTGGGACAAGACCGAGAAGGATCGCGTGGAAGCGATGATCGAGGTGCGCGTAACCCCGCAGCGGGACGAGGGCTTCGATGCCATCGCCAAGCGCATTTACCGCTTCGACGAGGTGAAAACTGTTTACCTGATGAGCGGCGCGTACGACCTGCTTTTGCTGGTGGAGGCGCACACGCTCAAGGAACTGGGCTACTTCGTCAGCACCAAGCTGAGCGTGCTGGAAAGCGTTACGGGCACGGCCACGCATTTCGTGCTTAAACGCTATAAGAGCGACGGCGTGATCTTCGAGGGGGATCCGCAGGACAAGCGACTGGCGGTGAACCCCTGATGGATTACAGCCAGTACTGGAACCCTGCGATTGCCGCCGTGCCCAAAAGCGGCATCCGGAAGTTTTTCGATATTGTGCAAACCATGCCCGGCGCGATTTCGCTGGGCGTTGGCGAGCCGGATTTTGTAACCCCGTATCACATCCGCAACGCCGCCATCGACAGTATTCTGGACGGCGAAACCCAATACACCAGCAACTGGGGGCGCATTTCCCTGCGCAGGGAGATCGCGCGGTATCTGGATAAACGCTATCAGCTGAATTATGACCCGGAAAAGGAAATCCTCGTCACCGTGGGCGCGAGCGAGGGGATCGACCTGGCTATGCGCGCGCTGGTTATGCCGGGCGACGAGGTTGTGGTGCCGGAACCCAGCTACGTAAGCTACCGGCCTTCGGTGCTTTTCAGCGGCGGCACACCCGTGCCCATTAAAACCAGCGCCGATAACAACTTCGTGCTGACGGCCGAGGAACTGGAAAATGCCGTTACCCCGAAAACCAAAGCGCTCATTCTGCCCTATCCCAACAACCCGACCGGCGCGGTGATCAGCCGCGAGGCGCTGCAGAAGCTGCGCGACGTGATTATCCGGCACGACCTGATCGTGGTCAGCGACGAGATTTACAGCGAGCTTTCCTACGGTGAAGAACCGCATTCAAGCATCGCCGGGCTGCCGGAAATGCGGGAGCGCACCCTGTACATCAATGGTTTCAGCAAAGCCTTCGCCATGACCGGCTGGCGCGTCGGCTACATCTGCGCCCCCGCGCCCCTGATGGATGTGATGGTGAAGATTCACCAGTACACTATCATGTGCGCGTCCACACAGGGGCAGGTGGCTGCCGAAGAGGCCCTGAAGCAGGGCCGCGAGGACGACTATGCCGATGTGATCGCCATGCGCCAGAGCTACGACCACCGGCGGCGGCTGATGTATAACGCCTTCTGTAAAATGGGGCTGGATTGCTTCGAGCCGCTGGGCGCGTTTTACGTGTTTCCCAGCATTGCGAAAACCGGCATGACCAGCGAGGGTTTCTGCGAGAAGCTGCTTCGCGAAAAGCAGGTCGCCTGTGTGCCGGGCACGGCTTTCGGCGACTGCGGCGAAGGCCACATCCGCTGCTGCTACGCCACGGCGCTGGAACAGCTGGATATCGCGCTGGAACGGATCGCCGATTTTGTGCAGCACCTGTAGCCGCGCGGCGAATTGCGCGGCGGCCGGGGGAAGGCCGCAATCCCTCCGGGGTTGATCCGCCCGAGCCGACGGCTGTTTTGCGGCGCGAATGCTTCAACCGTCTTTTGCCTGATCCACCGCCGGGCAGGGTGCCGCCCTGCCCGGCGGTGGACCGGAACTTACTTTTTTCACGCGCGTTGCAAGGAGGTAACGAATGCTTCGTAAATTCATTGCTGTTTTGCTGATTCTGTGTTTGCTTTGCCCCGTTCTCGCCCTCGCCACCGAGGACGACGAGGAAGTATCCATTACGATATTCGATTCCGACGGCACCGTGATTGCCGGCGATGATACGACCGCCGACACGGCTGCCGACGCCGATGTGCCGGAAAGCGACGTAACCGCTCCGGCGACCGACATTTCCAAGCCGGTCTATGAGGATGACGGCTCTATTGTGCTGAAAATGACCTTTACCGGTGATTTTACCATCGGGGATAACGTTCAGACGAGCGGACAATCCTATTTTGAAAAACAGCTGGAAAAACACGACGGGGATATTAATTTCCTGCTCGCGAATTATAAAGACATTCTGGAAGACGACGATTGGACGGTGCTCAATTTTGAGGGCACGCTGACCACCAGCGACCGGAATCCCGATAAACTGAACAACAGTTTCCTCTTCCGCGCCGATCCCGCGGATGTGAGCGTACTGCCGGATAACGGCGTGGAATGCGTATCGCTGGAGAATAACCACGTACTGGACATGGGCGAGGAAGGGCTGGCGGAAACCAAGAAGACGCTGCTGGGCGCGGGGGTGAGCTACTACTGTGAAAGCGAACCGCTCGTCTTTACCCTGAAAGGCGTAAAAATGGGGATGCTCGCCTACCAGACGTTCGACCAGTACGACCGTTTGTTTACCAAGGTGCCCGAGGATGTGCAGGCGCTGAAGGCGCAGGGCTGCGAAGTGGTCGTTATCAGCTTCCACTGGGGAGCCGAAAAGGATTACTATCCCAATGCGAACCAGCAGAAAATGGCGAAGATCGCCATCGACGCGGGCGCGGACCTGGTGGTGGGGCACCACAGCCACCGCATCAACCCCATTGAGGAGTACAACGGCAAATATATCGTCTACTCGCTGGGCAATTTCTGCTTTGCGGGCAACAACAAGCCGGACGACATGAGCACTTTCGTATTCCAGATCAAACTGCGCGTGAAAGACGGCGAATGCACCAACGACGGTTTCATCATCATCCCGTCGCGCATCTCCAGCGTTTCCAAGTTCAACGATCTGATTCCCACGCCCTACGATAGTCAGGAAAGCATTGACGCGGTGCTGAGCGTTCTCAAGAAGA
The DNA here is from genome assembly GCA_028692205.1 of Eubacteriales bacterium. The sequence continues at coordinate 2,531 of JAQUXV010000194.1, read as the reverse complement.
ACGGGCAGAAACTGGACAACCCCGTTGCGGAGTATCCGCTGAGCTGGGGCGAAGAATAACCGGCGGCGAAGGACGCCGAAGGGGGAAAATAGGCATGGCCTATTGTGCTTACTGTAAAACCCACATCTTTGATACCAAACAGAAATGCCCCAATTGCGGCAGTTCCGTATTCCGGACGGACGACGAGCCTCCCGCGCCGCCCCCGCCGCCTGCACCAGAGCCGAAAGTGGTGTACGTGGAACGGCCTGTGTACCAAACCGTTTATCAGCCCGTGCCGCAGGCCCCCGCGCAATCGGAAAAAAGCTGGGTTGCGGCGCTGATTCTGTGCCTGCTTTTCGGCGGGTGGGGGTTTCACCGGTTTTACGTTGGCAAAATCGGCTCCGGCATCATGTTTATACTAACGGTTGGATGGTTTGGAATCGGGTGGCTGATCGACCTGATTTCGATTTTGAGCGGCAGTTTTTCGGACAGTAATGGCTTTCCGCTGAAGAAATAGGAGGACGCCCATGCCTTACCTATACGGAGAAAAGATACTGCTGCGCGAATACCGGCAGGAGGATTATACCGCCATCCGCGCGTGGGTAAACGACCGGGAAAGCGTGCGTTACCTCTCCTCACGGTATTGGATGCCGCAAAGCGCCGCCGATACCGCGGATTTTCTGGACCATGTGACGCACGCGGGCCCAAACGGCGCGTTTTTTGTGATTGCCGACCGTAAAACGCAGGATTATCTGGGGCAGATTGATCTGGCGAGCATCAACTGGAAGCTGCGTTCGGCGGAACTGGCGATGGTGATCGGCAACGAGGATATTCGGGGCCGGGGCATCGGCGGGGAAGCGCTGAAACTGATGCTGGAGTATGCGTTCGGCACGCTTGCGCTGGAACGTGTGGAGCTGGAAGTGGCGGTGGGCAACCGCCGGGCCGTACGCTGTTATGAGAAGGCCGGTTTTCAGACGGAAGGCCTGAAGCGGCACGCGTTCATCGTGGATGGGGCATACACCGATCTCGCGGTGATGGCCATTCTGGCGGATGAATGGCGAAACACGCAAAAATCATAACCGGAAAGCCCCGTGGGATTGACTTGCGGCGTACATTTCGTATACAATGTTTTTTTGTGAGGCCGCTTGCGCCTTGCGATGGGCTCCGCCGGTGGCGTTGGCGCCGTCGACGGAAGAGGAGGAAAGATCCGATGGGCAATATTGTTGCGAAGTTTGGCGGAAGCTCCCTATCCGACGCGGGTCAGTTTCGCAAGGTTCGTGATATTCTGCGGTTGGATCCGCGTCGCGTGTATGTGGTGCCCAGCGCGCCCGGACGGCGGTTTGACAAGGATGACAAGGTAACCGATCTGCTTTACGCGGTTTGCCGCCTGCGCGGCGAAGGCGGGGACTGGAAAGCGGCCTTTGCGAAGGTGGAGGAACGTTACCGGCAGATTGCGGAAGAACTGAAGCTTACGCTGGATTTGAGCGCGCGTTTTTTTGAGATTCGCGAAGCCGTGGCCGAAGGCGCGGACGCGGATTACTGCGCCAGCCGCGGCGAGTACCTGAACGGTTTGCTGCTCAGCGATTATCTGGGCTATACTTTCATTGATCCGAAGGACTATATTTTCTTTACCGAAAAGGGCGCTTTCGACAGCGAAAAAACCAACACGGCGCTCAGCCGGGTGCTGGCGACGGTGGAAAACGCGGTGGTGCCGGGCTTTTACGGCGCGCTGCCCGACGGCAGCATCCATACGTTCAGCCGTGGCGGCAGCGATATTACGGGCGCGATTGTCGCGCGCGCGGCGGGTGCGGAACTGTATGAAAACTGGACGGATGTTTCCGGCTTCCTGATGGCTGATCCCCGCATTGTGCCGGGGGCGCAGACGATTTGCAACATCACCTACCGGGAGCTGCGGGAGCTGAGTTATATGGGCGCAACCGTGCTGCACGAGGACAGCGTGTTCCCCGTACACCGCGCGGGCATCCCCACCAACATCCGCAACACCAACCACCCCGAGCACAGCGGAACGATGATTACCCATCAGCCGGGCGAGGGCCAAAACCCTTACCTGATTACCGGCATCGCGGGCCGGATGGGCTTTTCGGTTATCTCCATTGAAAAAGCGATGATGAACTCCGAGATGGGTTTTGGCCGCCGCGTTCTGCAGGCCATTGAGGAGACGGGCCTTTCCTTTGAGCATCTGCCCACCGGCATCGACACGCTGTGCGTGGTGCTGGAAACGGCGCAGCTGGCCCCGGTAAAGGAACAGGTGGTTTCCCGTATTATGGAGCTTACCTCGCCGGATACCCTGACCATTCACGACGATATGGGGCTCATTGCCACCGTCGGCCGCGGCATGGTACACAGCCCCGGCACCGCGGCGCGACTGTTTACGGCGCTCAGCCGCGCGCACGTCAACGTCCGCATGATCGACCAGGGCTCCAGCGAGCTGAGCATTCTGGTGGGCGTGGACTGCTGTGACTTCGTACCTTCCATCCGTGCGATCTATCAGGAATTTGTGCATTGATTCTTTGGGCCGGTAATCGCCGGCC
>JAQUXV010000193.1 GCA_028692205.1 Eubacteriales bacterium | reverse complement strand
TGCGGCGCGCAATTACCAGCGGCACGCCCAGCGCGTCGGCAGTCATCAGCGCCACGGGGATGCCCTTGGTTTCCATGGTCAGCACAAAATCGGGAGCGGCGTTATAAAACTGCCCCGCCAGAATCACGCCCATCCCGCGCACGAGGGAAGGCGTGCTTAAAATATCCGTCAGGTACAGAAAGCCGCCCGGCAGAATGCGCGACGGGTCCATCAAATCTTTACAGAGGCCGACGATCATGCTTTTGGCGTCGGCTTTGTCCATATGCGGACGAAAACGCACGCCCCCGGCCGCGCCGGTGACGGTTTCCAGCCTCCCTAAGCCGAAGCGGGAAAGCACATCCTGCAGGATATCAATATCTTCGCTCATGGTGGATTTGGCGGTCCCAAACAAATCACAAAAATACGAAAGGGTAAATATCCGGTTGGGAGAAGCGGTTACGATTTTTGTGAGCGCTGCAACGCGCTCGTTACGGCGGATTCTGTCCACAACGGGTATCCTCCTTGCGGGATTCTTCTATACAGTATAACATAAAGAGTCGAATATTACCAGCTGAAAAATAGATAAACGTTCGGGTATTGCGGAAAACCACCGAACCGCAGCCGGAAAACGGGGCACTTTTCCACGTGCCCGCCTCGTGCTATAATAGTGCTACAACAGGCTCGTCGCCGGAACTCGAACGCTGTGGGAGGTATTATGCCGTCGGAAACGCTGCAGGGCGTGGTGCTGCGCCACGCTAATTACCGGGAACGGGATCGGATGCTGACTTTGCTTACGCCCGACCATGGGCGCGTGGATGTGCTTTCGCGGGGTTGCCGCAGGCCGAAAAGCGCGCTGATGACCGGGAGCGAGCTGTTTGTGCATGGAGAATTTGTGGTGTTTCGCAGCAATGAGCGGTTTACGCTTACCTCCTGCAAGCCTGACGATACGTTTTATCCCCTGCGGCTGGACCCGTATCGGTTAACCTGCGCTTCGTATCTGCTGAGCCTTTCGCTGGCAGCCGCCCAGCCGGAGCAACCGTCGGAGGGGCTGTATTCGCTGCTGCTGAAAGGGTTGTACTACCTTGCCTACCGCGAGGATGAAGCGCCGCTGTCGACGGTGAACGCATTTTTACTGCTGTATGCCGCGGAGCTTGGTTATCGCCCGCGGATGAAACATTGCGTGCGCTGCGGCAAGCCCCTGCCGCCGGATGTGGGCGCGCGGCTGGATATTGAGGCGGGCGGCCTTTGCTGTGCGGCTTGCGCCGGGCCGGAGCAGTATCCGCTTTCTGCCGGGCAGATCGCCTGGATGCGCACCGTGCTGCAGGCGGGTTTTGACGCAACTCTCGGCAAAACGGACCCGGCGCTGTTTGAGGCGCTTCGCCGATACGTGGAAAGCCGTATTGAAACCTGCATCAAGTGCAGTCAGTTTTTACCTTAACTGGAAACGACGGAGGCCGGGAATGAAGACCGGTTGATGGATCAGCTCGCATTTTATATTGCAGCCGGGAGATGAAAGAGCAATCACTTTTCTCCGTGGTCGTGAGCGCGCACATTCGGTTTACTTGCTTGCGTCGGAACCCTTTGCAGGCGGCAGCCGACAGTGATAACGCTGATAACAGAAAAAAGCCGGGCATCAAGGCCCGGCTTCCGTCATAGACAGGTACAGGCAATCTATTTTTCCCCGCGAACCTGATTCCGAATGGCTTCGAACGTCTCGTCGCTGATGTCGTGTTCGATCTTGCAGGCATCGCTGCCCGCGGTGTGCTCATCCACTCCTAAACGTGTCAAAAAAGTGGTAAGCGTTTTATGGCGGTCATAAATGCGTTCGGCAATCGGAAGCCCTTTCTCCGTCAGGGTGATCAGGCCGTCTTTATCCATGGTGATGTAGCCGTTTTCCCGAAGCCGTTTGGTGGCGTAGCTTACGCTGGGCTTGGTAACGTGAAGCTCCGCGGCGATATCGATGGAACGGATGTAACCGTGCCGTTCGCGCATTACCAACATGGCTTCCAGATAATCCTCGGACGATTTCAGGATTTGCATACTTTCGCCTCGCTTCTGGGGATCAGCGTATCACATTTGGCAGAAAAAAGCAATTAGAGAACGATGAGCTTTCCATGAGCAGATCCTGGGAAAACCCATGACAAAGACAGCTTTCCGGCGGTGACGGACCAAACCGGAGCCACGATGCCGCGACAGGAGCGGCACTACGGTGAGGACGTTATTATCGAGGGGCCGCAGGAGCCCGCCGTATCCCTGAGGAAAAGAGAACCGGCAGTTCGACGCTTATCAAACCGCCGGTTGGGTGTTCAGTTGTCACAACACGCTATTTTGCGCGCATACCACACGCGCCGTGGCAACTTGCGCAGTTGCCGCCGCAGGCGCTCCTGCCGTTTTTTCGGTCGGAGGCCATTTTCCAAACGATGGCGGCTACAATCAATATCAATACGCTGCCGACAATCCAGGTTGCCATTATGCGGTCACCATCACTTTCAGATGTTCTTCGTCGTAGGGGTTCTTACGGAACAGAAGGTAGGCGAGCAACGCCAACAGCATCAGCGCGACAGCCGTCAGGCCGGTAAAGACACCGGTTGCGAACCAAAGCCCAAGTTGATACACCACCAGCGCTGCCACATATGCAAACCCGGTTTGATAGCCGATGGCGAACCAGGTCCATTTTGCGCTGTTCATCTCCCGTTTGATAGCGCCGATGGCCGCGAAGCATGGGGCGCACAGAAGGTTGAACAGCAGGAAGCTGAATGCCGCCAGTGCGCCGTGCCCGCCGCTGCTTTGCGCAAACGCCATGGCAATGGGGGAAAGACCTGCCTCGATCTCCTCGGTGGAGCCTTCGTCCAGCAGGGCGGCGGCGGCATCCTCGCCCTCATCGTCCACAACGCCGTAGAGCACGCCGAACACACCGACCACTTCTTCCTTGGCGACTAGCCCCATCGCGGTGGCAACGGTCGACTGCCAGTTGCCAAAGCCAAGCGGGCTAAATACCGGCGCGATCACGTTGCCTGCCTTTCCAAGCATACTTTCGTCCATATCGACCACCGCGCCGAAGGCCGTTGCAGAAGCCGGTTCCGTAACTGCAATGCTTTGCCCGGCCCCGGCTGTGTCCGGCTGAACAGGCACCCAGCCGTAACCGGACGTGAACCAGATGAGAATGCTCGCCACTACGATGACCGTACCGGCACGCTTAATGAAGCTCCAACCGCGTTCCCACATGCTGTGCAGCACATTCCTGCCACTGGGGGCGTGGTAGGCGGGAAGCTCCATCACGAACGGCGCCGGATCACCCGCAAACGCGCGCGTTTTCTTCAGGATGATGCCGCTTACAATTACCGCCGCCACGCCGATAAAGTATGCCGCGGTCGCCACCCAGCCCGCGTTGTGGAACAGCGCGCCCGCGATCAGCGCAACGATGGGCATTTTCGCGCCGCAGGGGATGAAAGTGGCGGTCATAATGGTCATTTTCCGGTCACGGTCGTTTTCAATGGTACGGGACGCCATTACGCCCGGCACACCGCAGCCGGAGGAAATCAGCATGGGGATGAAGCTTTTGCCGGAAAGGCCGAACTTGCGGAAAATGCGGTCCATGATGAAGGCGACGCGCGCCATGTAACCCACATCCTCCAAAACGGCCAACAGCAGGAACAGCACCAGCATTTGCGGCACGAAGCCGATCACCGCGCCCACGCCGCCGATAATGCCGTTGCCGATAAGGCCGACCAGCCAATCCGCCGTGCCGACGGAACCAAGCCAGTTCATCACCGGTTCCTGTATCCATGCGCCGATAAACGTATCGTTGGTGAAATCAGTCACAACAGTGCCGATGGTGGTTACGGAGATGTAATAGACCAGAAACATAATGGCGGCGAACAGCGGAAGCGCCAGCCAGCGGTTGGTCATCACGTGGTCGATTTTATCCGATACGGTCAGCGCACCTTTAGCGCGGCCTTTGCGCACACAGGCGGTTACAAGCCTGTTGATATAAGCGTAACGCTGATTGGTGATAATGCTTTCGGCATCGTCGTCCATTTCTTTTTCACAGGCGGATACGACTTTTTCAATTTCTTCACGAGTGCCGTGGGGTAATCGCAGGTGAGACAGCACCTTTTCATCCCGTTCAAACAGCTTAATGGCATACCAGCGAGACAGATGCTTTTCCACAATAGGCCCCTGATGCACGCTGCCGTCCAGATGATGGTGATGCACCGGGGCTTCGCCGTCACAATGCGTAATCAAGTCCTCGATATGGGCCAGCGCATGCTCTACGCTTCCGGCAAACACGTGCGGTGGTTCGCGGTAATCGCAGTTCTTTGCCAACGCAACCGCTTTTCGCGCAGCGATCAGCGACCCTTCCGATTTGAGCGCAGAGGTTTCCACCACTTCGCAGCCCAGCGCCTCGCCAAGCTTTTGCAGCGCGATGATATCGCCGTTTTTCCGGGTGACATCGATCATGTTCAACGCGATAACCATTGGGATGCCAAGCTCCGCAAGCTGTGTGGTAAGGTAAAGGTTGCGCTCGATGTTGGAAGCGTCCACAACGTTCAAAATTGCGTCCGGCCGCTCGCCGACCAGATAGCTCCGGGCGACGACCTCCTCCAGCGTGTAGGGGGATAAACTGTAAATGCCGGGAAGGTCCTGTATGATTACGCCGCTTTCGCCTTTCAGCTTGCCTTCCTTCTTCTCCACGGTTACGCCCGGCCAGTTGCCGACGTATTGGCTGCTGCCGGTCAAATCGTTGAACATCGTTGTTTTTCCGGAGTTGGGGTTGCCGGCAAGGGCAATTTTCAAATGCATGAGCTGGTTCCTCCTTCGTCTTTGAGGTTAGATACAACTAACCACTGTTCAAATGAAAAGCGACTCCCGTCGCACACATCCCTACAGAACTTCAATCAATTCAGCGTCACCCTTGCGCACGGATAATTCATATCCGCGAACCGTCAGTTCAATGGGGTCACCAAGCGGAGCTACCTTGCGTACATAGACCTCGGCGCCGCGCGTAAGGCCCATATCCATAATGCGGCGCTTCAGTGCCCCCTCGCCGTGCAGGCGTTGGATTTGTGCCCGTTCTCCGATTTTTACATCCCGTAATGTCCGCATATTGCCGTTTCCTCCCCTTAAATCATAATGCGCATCGCCATGCTTTTATCCAGCGCGACGCGGCAATCTTTCACGTCCAGTATCAGGTTTCCTCCCAGATCGTTTACGATGCGCACCTCTTCACCGACGACAAAGCCAAGCTCCGAAAGCCTTTGACGAACATCATCCCGACCGGTGATTTTTCGAATCGTGTTTGTTTCTCCGATTCCGGCCATTTGTAAAGGCATCATAGATTCCCCCTCCATACAGGTTCCCGGTATACACCGGATTCGGCCCGCGCCTTGCCGTTTTGCGCGGAAACCCCGGGCAATAGACTCTCCTGGTTTCTGCACCCTCGCGCTCCTCCCCGGTATCCATGGTGTGGTGAACCGATGCATACTTCGAGGCTGATTCAGAGTTAGACAAGACTAACCACCGCAATTAGAAGTTTAACATCTCTAACCGCTAGTGTCAACCATAATATTGATGATTATTTTTTATCGCTAAACAGGGCGAGTTTCCGCTGCGTTCGTTGTATGACAAAGGATAATGAAAACGGTACGGCGGAAGGACGGGAGGATGATACGGATTTTTAACGAATTTGATAGGAGAATTT
>JAQUXV010000192.1 GCA_028692205.1 Eubacteriales bacterium | reverse complement strand
AGCGGGCGGAGCGCCGCGCCGGAAGCATCGGTTTTCGCATAGCTTAAAAACAACAGCTGCAAAGGAAGCGTCATAGCGCTTTTTACATCCATTCGGGCAAACAGCGAACGGCTTTGATCCGTCATGCCCAGGTAAGCACCCGTGGCAGCCTGCGCGTCGGCGCGTTCCGCCTCGGTAAGCAGGCTGTCGGCTTCGCGGCCCAGAACGCCGTCGTTCAGCCCCAGAAGGAACACCGCGTCCATCTCGCCGGAAAGATAATGCCCCAGCGTACCCGCATGCAGCATGCCGCTGGCGGGCGGAAGCGCGGCCAATGAAACCGCCGATAAACCACAGTCAAAACGGTCCGCGATATGGCTGAGCGGGATACGGGAACCATTAGCCAGCACGAAAAGCTGATCCATCAATTCCAGCAGGGTCTGCCACATCTGGCTGTTTTGCCCCGCCCGAACCAGCATGCCTTCATTGCTTAATGCCGCTTCCTCGGCTTTGAGGGTTTCATAAGCGCCCACATCGGTTAACAGCCCCATGACGGCGGCAAGGGAAGCCTGCGTATCCTTCGCGGCTACGATGCCTTCACGCGCTTTGGTCAGCGGCTCGATCAGCTTTTGCCTTAGCGGCTCCAGGCGCGCGGCGCGCTCCGGCTTGCCGCGTGTAAACGGCGAAAGCCAGAGCTTCCGGTTGATGCCGTATTCACACGCGTAGTTTTCCAGTTCGCAGGCTTCGTCAAACGTAAGGGGGGAGTAGCCGGATTTCATTACGGCGATCAGCTCATCCCGGTCGTAATTCCCCGCAACGGCTCGCAAGGACGACAGCAGAAAGCGCGACAGCGCGTGCGAGGATGCGGGCAACTTCTCATCGGTGTAATAGGGCAATCCGCTGTCCGAAAGCGCCGCGCTTACGGCGAAAGCGTACCCGTTCTGATCGGGATACAGTACGGCGATCCGTTCGATATCCATACCCTCGGCGCACAGCCGGAGGATTTGCCGCGCCGCCGCGGTCGCCTCCTCAAACGGGCTCATATGCTGGGAGAGGAAAACGGATTGCTGCTCGCCGGTGAAGGCGGTTTCGGGATAGGCAAACAGCGCGTCGTCCAAATGACGAATCGCAGGCGCGCAGGGGAGAGGCGTATCCGGCAGCGATACCTGTGAAAGGTTCAGATCGCGCTCTTTCAAGGCGTTGCGAAAGCGCGCGATGCTTTGTCGCACGGGTTGGTACAACTCGCCGTCCGGCGCGGTTTCCGGGCGGCAGGTCAGCGCGACGGTCAAGCTTGCACACAGGGCGCCCAAGGCGCACAACAGCGCGATCATTTGCTCCGGAAGGGCGTCGAACCCATAGACGAATAGATTCTGCCCTTCCGCCAGACCGCTGTCCGGCAGGCGGGAGGCTACGTAGCGAAGCTGGTCTTCGCTGTCCCCGAAACGCCCGGAAAGCGTCTCTTCATAAGTGTTGAATACCGTTGCCAGATCGTTTAGCTTCGTACGCCGCATTCCCTCCGGCAGGCCCTCGGCGTATTCGGCCAGCGCTTCCGGCGAGAGGCCGCCGCGCTTCATATCGGCGATCAGGGAAGTCAGCTTTTCCGTAAAGCCCCGGCGGTGCGCGGAGGAGCGATAGTATTCCAGTTGGCTCTCGCAGCGTTCCAGCGCAAGGCTTACGGCCATACGGCGCCCGGCGGGGGAAAGCGGCGCGCGCTCGTCCGCGCCCGCGGCGGCAAGTACGCGGTGCGAAAGCCGCGAGGGGGACAGTACCTCAATGGTAAAAAAGCCCGTCAGGTGAAGCCGGGTTAGCAACTCCCGTTCCGCCTGAAGGGTAAACTGCTCCGGCACCAGCAGGATGCAGGGCTCTCCCTTGGCGTGCAGCGCGCCGATCCGCTCCGTTACGGGGGCCAGCAACCGGTGCGCGCGCCCTGTGAGTACGCTGATTTCGGGCATTTTTCTCTCTCCTTTACGGGTGGAACCCTTCTGTGCTATGATACCACAGAAGACAGAATTTGGGGAGGCTTTACCATGCGGGATACCATCGTGGGCGTCGCCACGGCGATGGGCGAGGGTGGCGTGGCTATCGTGCGCATGAGCGGCGACGAGGCCGTGGCGCTTTTTACGCGTATCTTTCGCGCGGCAAAAAAAAGGCCGCCTTATGAAGACCATCGGTTGCTGTACGGCCACGTGACCGATGCGGACGGCACGGCGGTGGACGAGGCGATGGGCGTGGTGATGCTTGCACCGAATACATACACACGCGAGGATGTTTGCGAAATCCATACCCATGGGGGATATGCCGCCGCCGAAACGGTGATGCGGCTGTTGACTAGGCTTGGCGCGCGGCCTGCCGAAGCGGGGGAGTTTACGCGGCGCGCGTTCCTAAACGGCCGTATCGACCTTTCACAGGCCGAGGCGGTGATGGGGGTGATCGGCGCGCGTTCCGCCGCGGCGCTGAGAAGCGAAGAAGCGCTGCTTTCCGGCGGCGCAAGCCGGTTTATCCGGCAGGCGCAGGAGAAACTGACCCGCCTGATCGCGGGCGTGGAAGCTCATATTGATTACCCGGACGAGATTGACGAGCGGGAGGCAACGGGCGGACTGCGCGCGGGGCTTACGGAGCTGATCGGCGAACTGAACGCCGCTGTGGACGAGCGCGGAGCGCGAATTTTGCGAACCGGGCTGCGCGTGGCGCTGTGCGGAAGGCCCAATGCCGGGAAGAGCACGTTGTTCAACGCCCTGTTGGGCGAGGAGCGCGCCATTGTGACCGATGTGCCCGGCACCACGCGGGATGTGCTGGAGGGCAGCTTTGCCCTGAACGGGCTGAACGTGCTGCTGATGGATACCGCCGGCCTGCGAGAGAGCGTGGATGTGGTGGAGCGCATCGGCGTGGAGCGCGCAAAAGCTGCCGTTGCGGGCGCGGATGTGGCGCTGCTGCTGATTGACGGCACGCAGCCGCTGGGGGATGACGAGCGGGCGCTGCTTGCGCTGGATACGGACTGCCCCTGCGCCGTATTGCTGAATAAAGAGGATACGCCGCCTGCGGTGACGATTGCGGATATTACGCCGGTAACGAAGCATGCGCCCATTCTCGCCCTTTCCGCCAAAACGGGGCAGGGGCTGGACAAGGTTCGGGCTTACCTTGTCGCGCAGGCCAAACTGCCCGGCGAAGGCATGTTGACCCACGAGCGGCATATGGCCGCCGCGCGAAAGGCGGCGGAACGGCTTGCACAGGCGCAGACCGCGTTGGAGGAGGGCATGCCGCTGGATGTGGCGGCTGTGGATCTGCACGAGGCGCTGTGGCTGCTGGGGCGCATTACCGGTGAAAGCGTGGACGATCGCCTGCTGGACGAGATTTTTGCCACCTTCTGTGTGGGGAAATAGAAAACCGGCGCGCGCGGGCATGAAAAAGAACGCACGTATAACCGGCTAAGCCGATATTGTACAGGCGGCTGAACATGCGCGGTTTAACGCCCGAATGCGCTGCCGATCGTATTCCACCGGTATAAATTTTCGCGGCACCGGGTGCTGCGCCACGACGGCTTTGAACCAAACCGCTATCATTCGGGATGATCTTCGTAAGTTGAATAACCGGCTATGCTCGTAAAAACAGACCGGCAGTGAATGAACGAAGCCGCGCGGAAGCGGCCCAGAGGAGGCGCTGTTATAATGAAACGGTTCTTTGCGATTGCTTTGATCCTTTGTTTGCTGTGTACTGTGTTGACCGCGCTTGCCGAAACGACGGTGACGGCCGGGGAGACGGCGACCGAAACGACAGAAACGGTTGAACCGGAGGAGGCAAACCCGGCGACGCTTCTGTATCAGGGGCACGCGAGCCTTCGTATCACCACGGGCGAAGGCAAGGTGGTTTATGTCGATCCCTATGCCGGGGAAGGGTACGATGTGCCCGCCGACCTGATTTTAATTACGCATATGCATCAGGATCATTCCAAAGTCAAGCTCATCAAGCATAAAAACGATGACTGTCAAACCATCACTAATAAAGAGGCGTTAGTGGATGGCGAATACCAAACCTTCAATCTCGGTTATGTGACGATCGAGGCCGTGCAGGCGGGTAATAATAAAAACCATGACATCAAAGTGTGCGTGGGTTATATTCTCACCTTTACCGACGGGAAAACCGTTTACATCAGCGGCGATACCTCCGCTACGGACCAGATGGCGACGTTTGCGGAGCGGAATCTCGATTACGCGTTTTTCTGCTGCGACGGCAAGTACAATATGGATGCGGAAGAAGCCGCCGCGTGCGCCAATCTTGTCGGGGCGAAACACAGCATCCCCTACCATACGCAAGTAGGCAAGCTGTTCAACCAGAAAATTGCGGACAAGTTCAACGCGGACACCCGGATGATCCTCCAGCCGGGCGAGGAGATCACAATCGAATAAACGGCTTGTGCCGGGAGAATGAGCCTGTTAAACCCCGTAATCATCAACAACGGTCGGGAAACGCGTGCGGCGCAGAGAGCCTGCGGTATCAACCGTGGGGCGTATCGCGGCCGGGCTGCCGGACCGTTGTTTTCGGTTCAGAATAGTTTCGTGCTTTCCTCATCCATAAATGCGGGGGTGAAGCTGCTTTCGGCGGCTTCCTTTTGCTGCAGATAACCATCCAGCCCAAGGGCGAAAAGGTGATCGCGCGCCTGTGCGTACTCGCGTGCGGTCAGGCGGCGATCCAGCCCCTTCACGGTTACGCCGTTCATGGGGGTATATTGCCGCATCAGGCTCACCGGCGTACCCGGAGGCAGTTCCCGCGCGATCGTATCCAGAATAGCGATGGTTTCATCCACCCGCATCGGCAGCACCAGATGGCGCACCAGCGTACCGCGGACGAGCATACCGTTCTCATCATATTCGGGTGCGCCGGTCTGGGCGCACATGGCGCGGATGGCGGCGAGCGCGACGGGGAAGTAGTCCGGCGCGGCAGCCAGCTGAGCGGCGGTCGTAGCTTTTGCGTATTTAAAATCCGGCAGGAAAACATCTATCAGGCCGTGGGCGGCCTCAACTACTTCAAGGCTCTCGTACCCGCTGGAATTCCACACCACGGGGATACGCGGCTTGCGAAGGCGCAGGGCCTCCAGCACCGCGGGTGCAAAGTGGGAAGGGCTTACAAGGTTCAGGTTATGCACGTTCAGCGCTTCCACGCGCTCAAACAGCTCCGCCAGCGCCGCGGGGGTAAACGGTTTTCCCTGCAGCGCGCCGTGGCTGATGGACGCGTTTTGGCAAAAAATACAGCCCAGTGAACAGCCGCAAAAGAAAACCGTGCCGCTGCCTTTGATGCCGCTGATGCAGGGTTCCTCCCAAAAATGCTTTGCAGCGCGCGCCACCACGGGCAGCATGCCCATGCCGCAAAAGCCCGCGCCGACGGTTTCGGTGCGTTCCGCGTTGCAGTGCCGCGGGCAGAGATTGCAGATCATCCGCTGTTGCCTCCCTGTGTTTCGTGCTCACAGCATAGCACAGCCCGGACGGCGAAACAAGGTTTTCCGTATGGAACGCGAAGGGAGCGCAGGTGGTATTGGGTGCAAAACGGAATGGAACAGCATATGGAATATCTGGTCAAATCATCGCCGGAAAGATGAATTCTGTTATGAATTAACGAATTGGATATATACACTCGCGTCGTTTGTCCCTGTATACTGTAAACAAATCAGCGGAGGGACGGCTATACGGCCGCTCCGCAAAAAGCGTAAATTGGAA
>JAQUXV010000191.1 GCA_028692205.1 Eubacteriales bacterium | reverse complement strand
ATTACGGCAAGTTTGCCCTGCATCTGCTCCCCTCGGGCGTGTTTCACAGCAGCATCGTCAATATCATCGGCCCGGGTGTGGCGCTGGATATTGATAAGCTGCTCAAGGAGTACGACGACGTTGTGGGACGCGGCGTGCCCGAACCCAAACTGTTCGTGAGCGACCGCGCGCAGGTGATGATGCCCTACCATATCGATTTCGACCGTTACGAGGAAGAGCGCCTCGGCAAAGCCAGCTTCGGCTCCACCAAGAGCGGCATCGCCCCGTTTTACGGCGATAAATATCTGAAGATCGGCATTCAGGTGTGCCAGCTGTACGACCACGATCTGCTGGTGAAACGCCTTACGGGCGTGGCGGAGCAGAAAAACGCGCTGCTGAAAAACCTGTACAACAAGCCGCTGATCGACGTGGACGCGCTGGTCGCCAAGCTGGAAGCGCAGGCGGAACGCATCCGCCCGCTGGTGATCGACACCAGCCTTTACCTGCACAAAGCCCTGAAAGCAAACAAAACCGTGCTGCTGGAAGGTCAGCTGGGCAGCCTGCGCGATCCCGACCACGGCATTTACCCCTATACCACCTCGTCCTCGCCGCTGGCGGGCTTCGGCACGGTGGGCGCGGGCGTGCCCGCCAGCGCCATTACCAACGTGTACTGCGTCACCAAAGCCTATTCCAGCTGCGTCGGCGCGGGCCCCTTCACCACCGAACTTTTTGACGACGCGGCCACGGAGCTGCGCAACCGCGGCGGCGACGCCGGCGAATACGGCGCGACCACCGGCCGCCCGCGCCGTGTGGGCTGGTTCGACGCGGTAGCCACGCGCTACGGCTGCATGGTGCAGGGCGCGACCGAGTGCGTGCTGACCAACCTGGACGTGCTGGGCTACCTGGACGAAATTCCCGTTTGCACCGCCTACGAGGTGGACGGCAAGCAGATTACCGATTTCCCCAGCACACCGACGCTTTTGCGCTGCAAGCCCGTTTACACCACACTGCCGGGCTGGAAAACCGACGTGCGCGGCGTGACCCGCTTTGAGGATCTGCCGGAAAACTGCCGCAAGTATGTGGATTTCCTTGAAAAGCAGGTGGAAGTGCCCATCAACATGCTTTCCACCGGCCCCAAACGCAGCGAGACTTTCCGCCGCCGGTAAGGCTTGTTGTTCATCAATCATCAAGCTCCGGCTGCGAAGCATCCGGTCCGCCGTCGCGGCCCGAACCTGGCGCAGCCGGAGTTTTTCCTTATTATAATTAGGATATAAAAATCGCAGGGAGCAACCGCTTTTTGAAGGGAGCCGATCCAATTGACCCGTTTTGAATGCGACTATCTGGAAGGCGCGGATACGGAGGTCCTGGCGGCGCTGTGCCGCACCAACGGCGAGCAGAGCGTGGGGTACGGCGAGGACGATTATTGCATACGGGCGCGGGAAGCTATTGCGGCCCTTTGCGGGCTGCCGGGCGCTGGCGTACACTTTTTTACCGGCGGCACGCAGGTGAACCTGACGGTGATCGCCGCGGCCCTCCGGCCTTTCGAAGGCGTGCTGTGCGCGCAAACCGGGCACATCAACGTGCACGAGAGCGGCGCCATCGAGGCTACCGGGCACAAGGTGATGCCGCTTCCCGCTGAAAACGGCAAGATTTCGGCGGAGCAGGTGGAGCGGGCCTACCTTACCCACGTTGGGGACGCAACGCACGAGCACATGGTGCGCCCGGCCATGGTGTACATCAGCCATCCCACGGAGCTGGGCACTCTGTATACCCGCGGGGAGCTTGAAGCGCTTCGCAAAGTAACGCGCGAATACGGGCTTATGCTGTATATTGACGGTGCGCGGCTAAGCTATGCCCTGGCGGCGGACCCGGCGGTTGATTTGCCGTTTCTGGCGAACAACTGCGACGCTTTCGCGCTGGGCGGCACCAAGTGCGGCGCGCTTTTCGGCGAAGCGCTGGTGCTGACCCGCCCGGAAAAGTGGCCGCATTTCCGCTACCACATCAAACAGCGCGGCGGGTTGCTGGCCAAGGGCAGGCTGCTGGGGGTGCAGTACCTGGCGCTGCTTGCGGACGGCCGCTACCAGAAGCTGGGTGCGCAGGCCAACGCGCAGGCGCAGCGTATTAAAGAAGCTTTTCTGCAAAAAGGCATCCGCATGCTCTGCGATACGCCCGCCAACCAGATTTTCCCCGTTTTGCCCAACGGCGTTCTGGAAAAGCTGGGTGAAGCTTTCTCCTTCGCTTTTTGGGAAGCCGTGGATGAAAACCATACCGCTGTGCGTTTCTGCACCGGCGCAACCACGCCGGACACCAATGTGGACGCGTTGGTGCGGACGATCGGCGCGCTGTAACCCCTCCCTTTTTCCTGTTCGCCGCCGCAAAGCGTCCGGTGCGTTTTACGGCGGCTTTCCCTTGCGGAATTTGCCACGCGCAGTCCGGGCGCGTACTTCCCGGCCGAAGGCGAGGCCCCGGCTTTCTCCTTCCTTTTCCCGCATCCTGGGCGGGCGCCGTATCGGCCATTAACCAGCAGCGGCGACTGCGAACTGGCGCGGGTTTTCCTCGCTGCCCACCCCGGTCAAAAATATTTCGAAAATGGGTCAAAAGGAACGCCCGCTTCTTTTCCCTCCGGGACGGGGCTGAACGTTGCCTTTGCCGCGCAAACCGGTTTGGTTCGGTTGGATGCTCCCTTTAAAAAGCGTTGTTCATTTTTGAAACATCTGTGACCAAAAAGAAATAAAATCGAACGAATTGCTTGACAATGTAATAATATTGTAATACTATGAAAATGCTCTTTAGATATGAATCGTACTCTGTATCAGTGGCGATATTGGTTGGGATTGGAGAGATGCGACCATGGCAATCAATCACAAAGGCGCGGGCTCGTTCTTACGGAAGGGCCTTTCGCTCCTTTTGACGGTGTGCACCGTCTTTATTTATGCGCCGTCCGTTTTGGCGGACTCCGTCGGCAGCACACCTTCGTCGGTCACCGATTCCGCCACGAAGAGCTTTATTAAGCTAAACGACGAGATCACTCTCTTCTCCACCTCCATTCCGGGGGAAAGCGGCGGTATTACCGTCAGCAGCGGAACGGTGCTGATGCTCGTTTCGCAAAATACCTATACCACGGAGAACAGCGAAGGCGAAACGGAAGAATACGGCTGTCTCTATTACAACAACACGCGCTACAACGTCGTCTGGAGCGACGTTGTCGATGACATTCTTACCGACGCCCAAATGGAAACCTACATTACCGGCACCTTGTGGAAAGTTACCGCATACGCCAGCCTGAAGCGCGATCTGAACCTGACGGGCAGCGTACAGGTTTACGGTTTGCAAATGGCGCTGAAAACGCTGGGCTATTACTCCAGCTCGCTGGACGGCGAATACGGCGAATACACCGAGCGGGCCGTAAAAGCCTTCCAAGCCGCTTATCGCCTCACCGCCGACGGCGACGCGGGCCCGATTACGCAAAAGGTGCTGTATCCTTTGGCGCTTGCCGCGGCGGGCGGAAGCGGCAGCTCCAGTTCTTCCTCCATCGGCACGCTGACCACTACGGTCAACCTGAACTTTCGGAAAACCGCCTCTACAAAGTCCGTTCGTCTGGCGGTTGTACCCGCGAAGACCTCGCTTTCGTACACCGCCACCTCCGTGGTCAGCGGCGTTACGTGGTACTACACGACTTATAACGGGCTGAACGGCTGGCTGATGGGCACCTACGTAACCACCAGCGGCAGCAGCTCCTCCGGCGGTTCCAGCTCCATCGGCACGCTGAAAACAACCGTCAACCTGAACCTGCGTAAATCGTATTCCACTAAATCCGTACGCCTCGTTGTGGTGCCCAAGAGCACAACGCTCTCCTACACCAAGACCACCACTTCCGGCGGCGTTACGTGGTATTACGTTACCTATAACAGCATCAACGGCTGGCTGATGGGCACCTATGTAAGCGCGTCCGGTTCTTCCGGCTCCTCCGGCTCCTCCACCAGCACGGGGTTGGGCACCGTAACCATTACCAAGGCCAACACGCGTGTGCGCACCAGCGCCAACGGCTCCAAGTCCGGTTATGTGCTGGCCAAGGGCACCACCACCACCCTGCTGGCCACGCCCACCACGGCGGGCGGCTATACGTGGTACCACATCAAAACCTCCAGCGGCATTACCGGCTACGTACGCGGCGACTGCGCATCCGTAAGCTACGACGCCAGCAGCGGCGTAACGCCTTCCACCACCAAAACGTACGTCAAGCTCACTTCCGACGTTACGCTTTTTACCAGCGACGAGAAGAGCTCTACCGGCGCGGTGACGGTTTCCTCCGGCACGGTGCTGCAGATGGTGAGCTCCGAAACCTATACTAAGAATAATGTAAAATATTGCAGCCTCTACTATAATAACAACAAATACAACTGCGTATACGCCGATGTATCCGGCGGTATCATGTCCACCAGCGCCCTGACCACGTACATCACCGAAACGCTGTGGCCCAAAGGCTACGTGAAAACCCTGAAGGCGGATCTGAACCTGACGGGCGATATCTACGTACACAGCCTGCAATACGCGCTGACCATTCTGGGCTACTACACCGGCGCGATGGACGGCAATTTCGGCAGCGGAACCACCAGCGGTGTGCGCAACTTCCAGCGCAAGTACAACCTGACGGTGGACGGCTCCGCCGGCCCCGAAACCAGCGCCGTGCTGTACGCCAAAGCGATCGCCGCGATTACCGGCACCTCCGGCAGCGACACCTCCGACTTCGGCGCCATTACCGATATCACCATGACATCGTGGGATTTCGGCAATGCCGGCGCCGACATCTTCCCCAAGAGCGCCACGGCGACCATCATGGATGTAGATACGCAAATGGTTTTCAAAGTCAAGCGCTGGGCGGGCGCCTACCACGCCGACTGTGTGCCGCTGACCGCGTCCGACACCAAAACCATGTGCGACATCGTCAGCTTCACTTATAACGGAAGCCCCTCCAGCTCCCAGATTTCCCAGATCAAGAATTACTCCATCAACGGCGGCACCGCCTATACCTGGCCCGATTTCAACGGAAAGCTGACCGGCGTCAGCAGCATCGGCAGCAACTGGGACCGTCGCGCGGCGCTGCTGAACTACAACGGCCATGTGTACTGTGTCAGCATTTACGGCTGGCCGCACGGTTACGGTGAATACAGCACCTGCGACGCGTTTGCCTCCACCAACAACTACTACGGCATGATGTGCATACACTTTAAGGGCAGCTACACCCACGTAAACGGCACGGTGGATGACAAGCATCAGGCAGCGATCCAAAAGGCCTACAGCTTCGCCAAAACCAAGTGGCCGTCGCTGTGCAAGTAAACCGAGTAAACGAATTGATCAAGGGCCGCTCCAAATGGAGCGGCCCTTTGTGCAGCCTGAAAGAATACACTCGACGGTGTTCCGAAGGCCCTGTCGATTCGTGCGGCGGGTTTGAAACAGGCGCGCTCATAATCGCTGTCTACCGTGCCATCCTCGATCATGAAGGCAATTCTCAAAAAAAACAGAGCCGCTCGCTAAACGAGCGGCTCCGCGTATAAACAATGGGTTTTAGCCGTCAGTCTTCCCGTTTGCCGCCCCAGAAGAACAGCGCTACGGTGCCGGGGCCGGTATGGCTGCCGATGGTAGTGCCGATGTGGTTAATCAGCACCTTGCCGTTCAGCTTGGGGAAGTTCGCCTCCACCAGCGTCGCCACGGCTT
>JAQUXV010000190.1 GCA_028692205.1 Eubacteriales bacterium | reverse complement strand
CGAATGGGCTGCTGCAGGGTGATATTGCCCGTCTGGTAAGCCATCATCGCTTCGTTGTAGTTGGAGAACACGCGAATGTCCTCCGGCTTCATATCCTTACGGGCGGGATAGGTCATGGTGAGGTAATAGCAGCCGATAACCATATCCTGCGAAGGCGACATAACCGGTTTGCCGTCCTGCGGTTTCAGAATGTTGTTGTGCGCCAGCATCAGGAAGCGGCTTTCAGCCTGCGCTTCCATGGAAAGCGGCACGTGAACGGCCATCTGGTCGCCGTCAAAGTCGGCGTTGTACGCGGTGCAAACCAGCGGATGCAGCTTGATGGCGCGGCCTTCGACCAGAATTGGCTCAAACGCCTGAATGCCCAGCCTGTGCAGCGTAGGTGCGCGGTTCAGCAGCACCGGATGCTCCTTGATAACGCTTTCAAGGATATCCCACACCTCGGCCTTGCCCTTTTCCACCATGCGCTTGGCGTTTTTGCCGTGGTGCGCGTATTTCAGCGCCACCAGACGCTCAATCACGAAGGGCTTAAACAGCTCCAGCGCCATTTCCTTGGGCAGGCCGCACTGGTACAGCTTCAGTTCCGGGCCGACCACGATAACGGAACGGCCGGAATAGTCTACGCGCTTGCCCAGCAAGTTCTGGCGGAAACGGCCCTGTTTGCCGCGCAGCAGATCGGAAAGCGATTTCAGCGCCCGGTTGCCGGGGCCGGTTACCGCGCGGCCGCGACGGCCGTTATCGATCAGCGCGTCCACCGCTTCCTGCAGCATACGCTTTTCGTTGCGCACGATGATGTCCGGCGCGCCGAGTTCCAGCAGCCTTTTCAGGCGGTTGTTACGGTTGATCACGCGGCGGTACAGATCGTTCAGGTCGCTGGTAGCGAAACGTCCGCCGTCCAGCTGCACCATGGGGCGCAAGTCGGGCGGGATGACGGGAATTACGTCCAGAATCATCCACTCGGGTTTATTGCCGCTCTGACGGAAAGCTTCCACCACTTCCAGCCGTTTTACGGCGCGTGCGCGCTTCTGGCCTTCGGTGTCGCGGTCGCGTTCCTTTTCGGCCAGCTCGCTGATTTCCTTTTTCAGCCGCTCGCTGATTTCGTCCAAATTCAGGTCCAGCAGCATTTCCTTTACTGCTTCGGCGCCCATGCCAGCGCGGAATGAGCCTCTGCCGTGCTGGGCTTCCAGCTCGCGGTATTTGGCGTCGGTGATCAGCTCATGCTTCTTCAGCCCCGTCACTTTCGCGTCGCCCGGATCCAGCACGATAAAGTTGGCAAAGTACAGCACCTTTTCAAGTGCGCGGGGGCTGACATCCAGCAGCATGCCCATGCGGCTGGGAATGCCCTTGAAATACCAGATATGGCTTACGGGCGCGGCCAGCTGAATGTGGCCCATGCGCTCGCGGCGCACCTTGGCGCGGGTTACCTGCACGCCGCACTTATCGCAAATTTTGTTCTTGTCCTTGAACTTGATGCGTTTATATTTTCCGCAGTTGCACTCCCAGTCCTTCGTGGGTCCGAAGATGCGCTCGCAGAACAGGCCGTCCCGCTCGGGCTTCAACGTGCGGTAGTTAATGGTTTCCGGTTTGCTTACCTCGCCGAAGCTCCATTCGAGGATCTTTTCCGGCGACGCCATGCCGATCTGGATGGAATCAAGGTTCGTCAGTTCAAACAAGTATGGCCACTCCTTTCGGGCGTTGGACAATCATGGAATTGGCGGTTCTCCTGTCCGGCCCGCAGCTGTGCGGGCCGGACAGCGGAGGTTTTTATTCCTCCCCGGGAGTCGAATCGTCGTCTCCGGTTTCGCCGGCGTTTTCGTCGTCCAGGTCGATGCCCAGATCGTCGCTCAGATCCATATTGAAATCATCCAGATCATCGTCATCCAGATTGAAATCGATATTCAGCGATTCGGTATCGATCGCGGCAGTTTCCGCTTCTTCCGTCTCGCTTTCTTCCGCAGCCGCTTCCTCTTCCATGTCGTAGCGATCGCTGGTCGGCGTTTCTTCCATATCCTCGTCGTCCAGTTCGCGGATGATAATCTGGTTCTTTTCCGAATCCAGCACGCGCACGTCCAGCGCAAGGGACTGCAGTTCCTTCAGCAGCACCTTGAAGCTTTCCGGCACGCCCGGCGCGGGGATGTTGGTGCCCTTTACGATGGCTTCGTACGTTTTTACGCGGCCTACGATATCATCCGACTTTACGGTCAGAATCTCCTGCAGGGTGTTGGCGGCGCCGTAGGCTTCCAGCGCCCACACTTCCATTTCGCCGAAGCGCTGGCCGCCGAACTGGGCTTTGCCGCCCAGAGGCTGCTGCGTTACCAGCGAATAGGGGCCGACCGACCGAGCGTGCATCTTATCATCCACCAGATGGTGAAGTTTTAAGAAGTACATAATGCCGACCGTAACGCGGTTTTCGAATTTCTCGCCGGTGCGGCCGTCGTACAGCACGGTTTTACCGTCGGAATCCATGCCGGCCTTCATCAGGCAGTCCTTGATTTCTTCAAACGTCGCGCCGTCGAACACCGGCGTGGCCACATGCCAGCCCAGCGCCCTTGCCGCCATGCCCAGATGGACTTCCAGCACCTGCCCGATATTCATACGGGAAGGCACGCCCATGGGGTTCAGCACGATCTGCAGCGGCGTGCCGTCCGGCATGAAAGGCATGTCCTCTTCACGCAGAATGCGGGACACAACGCCCTTGTTGCCGTGGCGGCCGGCCATTTTATCGCCCACACTGATTTTACGTTTCTGGGCGATGTAAACGCGAACCATCATGTTCACGCCGGGGCTCAGCTCATCCTTATTCTCGCGGGTGAAAATCTTCACATCCACCACGATGCCGCCCTCGCCGTGCGGCACGCGCAGAGAGGTATCGCGCACTTCGCGGGCCTTCTCACCGAAGATGGCGCGCAGCAGGCGTTCCTCGGCGGTCAGGTCGGTTTCGCCCTTGGGCGTCACCTTGCCCACAAGGATATCCCCCGCGTGCACCTCGGCGCCGATGCGCACAATGCCGTCCTCATCCAGATCCTTCACAGCGTCGTCGCCGATGTTGGGAATGTCGCGGGTGATCTCTTCCGGTCCCAGCTTGGTTTCGCGGGCTTCGGATTCGAACTCCTCAATATGAATGGAGGTGTAATAATCTTCCTTTACCAGCTTCTCGCTGATCAGTACGGCATCCTCGTAGTTGTAGCCTTCCCAGGTCATAAACCCGATCAGCACGTTGCGGCCGAGGCCGATCTCCCCCATCTCGGTGGAAGGGCCGTCCGCGATCAGGTCGCCCTTTTCAATCGGCTGTCCGGCCTTCACGCGGGGACGCTGGTTGATGCAGGTGCCCTGGTTACTGCGGGCAAATTTCTGCAGGTGGTAATCGTGGCGTTCATTCAAATCGTCCTTGACGATCACATGGTCGCCGGAGACGGATTCCACCGTGCCGTTCTGCTTGCAAAGCACCACCGCGCCGCTGTCCTGCGCCGCTTTGAACTCCATGCCCGTGCCGATGATCGGCGCTTCCGGCACCAGCAGAGGCACCGCCTGACGCTGCATGTTGGAGCCCATCAGAGCGCGGTTGGCGTCGTCGTTTTCCAGGAAGGGGATCATGGCTGTCGCCACGGAAACCACCTGCCGGGGGCTTACGTCGATGAAGTCCACCTGATCCACAGGCACTTCGATGATCTCGGCCTTGTCGCGAACGGTGATACGGTCGTGTACGAAGGTGTCGTCGGGGTTAAGGGCTTCATTCGCCTGCGCGACCTTGTACATATCCTCTTCATCAGCGGTCATGTACACGATTTCGTCGGTCACCTTGTGGTTTTTCTTATCCACGCGGCGGTAGGGCGCTTCGATGAAGCCGTATTCGTTGATGCGGGCATAGGTCGCCAGCGAGCCGATCAGGCCGATGTTCGGGCCTTCAGGCGTCTCAATGGGGCAGATGCGCGCGTAATGGCTGTAATGCACGTCGCGGACTTCGAAAGACGCGCGGTCACGGTTCAAGCCGCCGGGGCCCAGCGCGGAAAGGCGGCGCTTGTTCGTCAGCTCTGCCAGCGGGTTGGGCTGATCCATGAACTGCGAAAGCTGGGAGGAACCAAAGAATTCCTTGATGGCGGCGCTTACCGGACGGATGTTGATCAGCTCGCCCGGGCGGACGTCGTTGGCATCCTGAATAGCCATGCGCTCGCGTACCACGCGCTCCAGCCGGCTCAGGCCGATGCGAATCTGGTTTTGAAGCAGTTCGCCCACGCGGCGCAGACGGCGGTTGCCGAGGTGGTCGATATCGTCGGTGGTGCCGATGCCGTAAGGCAGGCCCAGCAGATAGCTGATGGAAGCGACGATATCATCGGTAAGGATGTGTTTGGGCGCGAGGCTGTGAGCGTTGTCGCAAACCGCCTGACGAAGCTGAGCTTCATCGTTGCCGCAAGCGTCCAGAATGGCCTTCAGCGTAGGATAATGCACCATTTCCAGCACGCCGCATTCTTTGGGGTCGAACGGCAGGAACTGGGCGGCATCCACAAAGTGGTTGCCCACCACTTTATGCGTCTGGCCGTCGATCGTTACAAACACTTCGTTGACGCCGCTGTTCTGGATGGCGCGCGCGGTTTCCAGATCGATCACAGCGCCCGCTTTCACAAGCGTTTTTTTCGTCTGGGGATTTTTGATGTCCTCCGCGGCGGTCAACCCGTGAATGCGGGTCGCCAGCGAAAGCTTTTTGTTGAACTTGTAGCGGCCCACACGCATGAGATCATAGCGTTTGGGATCAAAAAACAGGGAGTTCAGCAGGCTCTGCGCGCTGTCCCGTGTGGGGGGCTCGCCGGGCTTCTGCCGTTTGTAAATCTCAATCAGGCCCTCTTCCTGGCTGGCGGCGTTATCGCCGCGCTGCAGGGTGGCCTTCAGGCGCTCATCCTCGCCAAGCAGGGAAACGATCTCCTCATCGGTTCCGTAGCCCAGCGCACGAAGAATCACGGTGATGGGCAGCTTGCGGGCACGGTCGATACGCACCCAGAGCACATCGTTGGAATCGGTTTCGTATTCCAGCCACGCGCCGCGGTTCGGGATTACAGTGGTGGAGTACAGGCGTTTACCGGTCTTATCGATAGCGACGCCGTAGTACACGCCCGGAGAGCGGACCAGCTGGCTGACGATGACGCGCTCGGCGCCGTTAATAATAAACGTGCCATGTTCGGTCATGAGGGGGAAATCGCCCATAAAAACGTCCGACTCTTTAATTTCGCCGGTCTCCCTGTTTTTCAGACGGGCGAATACCTTCAGCGGCGCAGCGTAGGTCATATCGCGCTCTTTGCAGCGCTCCACACTGTTTTTTGGTTCATCGAGGGAGTAATCGACGAACTCCAGCACCAGGTTGTCGGTGTAGTCGGTGATCGGCGAAACGTCGGCAAGCACCTCACGGAGATCTTCTTCCAGGAAACGCTTGTAGCTGTTCTTCTGCACCTCGATCAGATCGGGCATGTCCAATACTTCTTCGATGCGCGAGAAGCTCATGCGTTTCCTCAGCTTCCCCATTTGAACCTCATGCACCATATATATTATCACCCCTTATGTACTCGCACCGTTTCGCCGGCTGCGGAGTGCCCCATGCCCCAACAAAAACTTTTCTGTTGCTTTTTTACCGTACAGCATGTACAATACGTGGTAACGGGTGGGCATGGCTCCGCATAGTAACGATACTGATGCAAGTTTATATTTTAGCACCTGCCGTCGCCGGTGTCAAGCAC